>DXDB01000058.1 GCA_019115705.1 Candidatus Tetragenococcus pullicola
CTTCAGCGTGCTTGTGAAGGTAGACCCTATACTTTGAATGAGGTACTTACAAATCAAATAGATGGATGAAAAAAATGACATTTCGTCCGTCTATTTGATGTGCTCAAAATTTCGGCCGTGAATTGTAACGACCATTTGGTACAATTCACAGTCAAATGAGTTCACTGTACTTGGCGATCGACTTGCTTAAAGACAGTCGTGGAATCATCGTGAGCCTTCATCTTCGCGACTTTCAAACCTAAACCTCTCAACGACCACTAAAGTAGTAACTGAGAGTATTTCCCATTGAATTCTTAATACGGCGACAACGCAAAGCAATCGTTACGTTACGCAAGTTTATCGCGAATTTATTGGTCAGAAAATTTAACTGTGAATGGTAACAGCCATTTTTTGATGAACCTGCTATTTTTACTCATTAATCGTACAGTAACAGTCTTCTTCTATACCTTTATTAGCCCAATAAATTCATTTTGTTTTATTTCTTCAAAGAATATTTCCTTTGTCTATTACAAAAGCTGACTAAACCTTTCGATTTAGTCAGCCTTCGATTTAAATTAAAGTATTTTTTCAGTGGCATTACCTATTCGCCCAGGTTTCATTTCAACCTTTCCTAAATGAATGGCATCTACTGGACAGACGAGGTTACACAGATGACAGCCTACGCAACGGTCTTCATCGACAACTGGTAAACGAGTACTTTCATCCCATTTGATGGCTTGGTGTGCACCATCAAAACAGGAAATGAAACAACGTCCGCATCCGATACATTTATCCCAGTCAATTCTTGGGTAGACCTTATAATCACGGTCAAGTTCTTCTGCTGGTATCATATTGACATTAGCCAGACCCACAAGCTCTTGCAGATGCTCGACATTTTGTTCTTCCATGTAATGCATTAACCCATTTTTCATATCTTCGACGATTCGATACCCATACTGCATGACAGCAGTTGTTACTTGCAGTGTGCTTGCACCAAGTAAAATAAATTCCACCGCATCTTCCCACGTTTCGATACCGCCGATTCCTGAAATTGGCAAGTTTTCTAGTTCTTTATCAGCTCGTAACTGTTGAATAAAACGTAAGGCAATTGGTTTGACCGCTTTACCAGAAAAGCCAGAGATTGATGACTTGCCATTAATAATTGGTAACCCAATTTTACGATTAAGGTCAACGTTTGCAATCGACTTCACCGTATTTATAGCAGCAATACCATCTGCCCCGCCAGCTAGACTTCCTTTTGCTGCAGGCACCATATCTGTAATATTAGGCGTCATTTTGGCTAAAACTGGTAAGTGACTTCCTTTTTTGACCGCTCGACAATATTTTTTACATAATTCTGGATTAGCTCCGACATCAGACCCCATGGCGTGAGAAGTCATTTGAGGACAGGATAAATTCATCTCAATCATGTCTACTCCTGTCTCAGTCACTAGTTGTGCCAATTGGGTCCAGTCTGATTCCTTTGTTCCCATAATCGAAGCAATCAATACTTTATCGGGAAATTCTGCTTTTAGTTTCCGTAAATCAGCTAAATCTTCTTCTAAGGTATGTTCAGAGATTTGTTCCATATTTTTAAAGCCAACAAAAGGAGTTTCCTCTTTGGTTAGTTCATCAAAACGTGGCGATACTTCATCTACTAAAAAGTCTTCTGGGCCAATGGTCTTGAAAACAACCCCTCCCCAACCAGTTTCATAGGCTTTTTTACACATTTCATAACAATTATCCACTGGTGAAGAAGACAAACAAAAGGGATTTTCAAAGTGGACGCCTAAAAAATCTATTGATAAATCTTTATCTATCATTCTCTTTTCCCCCTAACAATTGGTCAACGGCATAAGCAGCTTCTTTTCCTTTTTGAACAGCCCAAACCACCGTTTTATCTCCTTTGGCAATATCTCCAGCAACAAATACTTTAGGATCTTCTGTTTGGTAGCCAGAAAAGGTCACTTCATTTTTTTCAATTGGTAATGGCAACCCTTGGGCATTTACTTTTTGTCCAACAGCAAGATATATTTTTTCTGCCGTAATACTCATTTTGCTACTTACGTTTCTTCCAGTAAAAGTTACTGTGTTTTCTGAAACGGATTCAGGAACATAACCATCAACAATTGTTACGCCATGTTGTTGAGCTAATGCTAGTTCTTGTTCGGAAGCTTTGAATTCAGCAAACTCTTCATAGACTACATCAGTGACGTGTTCGACACCTAGAATCTTTAAAGTTGCATTGACATCCATCGCTACATCGCCCCCGCCAATGACTAAAGCACTTTTAGGTAAGGGCACATCGCCATGGTTTTCTCGCGTACGCGCTAAAAAGGATACTGCAGTTTCCACGGCTGGATTTTCTTTAAACATCGGTAACATTTTTCCTTCACTGGCGCCTATTGCCAAAATAACAGCATCATGTGTTTTTTTGACATCTTCCAATGACAAATCTGTTCCGATTGATTGTTTATAATGAAAATTAGCACCCAAGTTTTCAATGCGCTTGATTTCATAACGAACGATTTCAGTTGGCAAGCGATATTCAGGAATGCCATAGGTCAAATATCCTCCCGCTTTTTCCTGTTTTTCATAGACATCTACAGTGTAACCTTCTTGTAAAAGTGTTGTAGCTGCTTGTAGGCCAGCTGGGCCGGAACCAACAATGGCAACCTTTTTCCCGTTTGCTGTTTTTTTCTTCAAAATATCCATCTTCGTCTGTTGTTCAAAGTCTGTAACAAAACGTTGGATACCCCCAATATCAATTGGTACATCGATGTCACTGCGAGTACAAGCCAATTCACAATAGCGTTCTGTCGGACAAACTCGCGCACAAATAGCCCCTAAGACATTGTTTTCACGAATCGTTTCCGCTGCTCCTTTAAAATTACGAAAACGTACACTACGAATAAAGCGGGCGGGATCCGTTTCCGCTGGACAAGCTTGTGAGCAGGGTGCATCATGACAAAGTAGACAGCGAGCTGCTTCTTCCATCACAGTCGTCATGGTATAGCCTGGCTTTTCTTGCGTATATTCCATATGAACCTCTTCTTTCTTTTTGTGAAATAGTTTCAATCTATAGATGAATTATAGTTTTTTTAGCAAAAATAAACTATAATAAAGATGAAGCCTTTTTATCAATTTTACGTAAAAAAAAAGAAAGGATCATAAACATGATGATCAATCAACCGAATGAAACGGAACTAAATTTCCTATTTCATACATTAATTAAAAGTGAAAAAAATCACTTTATTTGCCAAAACAATAAGGAAATTCAATTAAGCTGTCTTCCTAATCCTATTTTGGACAATACTGCAACAACCATGATGCTTTTTATTCATTCCAATACGAAGGCGAATCTTTTCCTTTATTCACTCGATAACGTGACTTCAAGACAGAAAAAAGACCTTCTAGATATAATTAATCAGGCTGATCAAATCATAACCGTTATCAGTAATCAAGACTTTTTATGTTCAAACGTTCCTTGGAAGATTTCCTTAAGACCGGGATCGGGACAGTTTCTGGGCCATACTCTTTTTGAGTTGGTCGCCCAATGGCCCTATTGTAACCCTAAAGAGCGTTATGATTTTTTTACTCAGTGGTTCTTGCTACTTTCCGATTGGTTGGCTACTTACATTAGTGCCGACGATAAATCTTTACAAACGATTGAAAAGGCGTTTCACTATATCGAACAAAAAGCTCATGATTCACACCTTTCTTTAAAGGACACGGCGGCTCATTGTAATCTATCGTCTCGAATGTTACAAAAGAAATTTCAAAGTTTCGGTTTTTCTTTCAGTCGTTATGTCAATGAACTTCGGCTTTCTAATGCCGCTATTCAACTATTCAAAAGTAATGATTCTATTACGCAAATTGCTTTTCAATGTGGCTTTTCAAGTTCGGCTTATTTTACCAAACGTTTTAAAGAACGCTTTGAAATAACTCCCAAAGATTATCGTCAAAAAATGAAAAATACCCTAATCATTGATCAAAGACAACACAACGATTGTCCTTTAGTTTGTTCTGATTGCCAACTTTCCACCTTTTAAAGAAAGAAAGTAACCTTTTTAAAAATTAACGCCTAAAAATAAGGTGACAAAAATAAGATAGCCTAATAACCCGCCAAAAATCAGAAAGAAAATGGTGAAGGTAAGCTTAGTCTTCTGATTGGCGGCTTCACTCTGCCAATTTTTAACCATTAAAAGTAGAAGTACTAGAATATAGCTGAGAAAAAGAATTAGGCGAATAAACATCCTCTCACTCCCTTTGTTTTTCTATCTCTATCACGCGAATTTTTAACTTCCAATACCGCACTCCTGTATACCAACCACTAGCTACAAGCAATAGTAAAATGAAGGCAAATTGAATGTCCAACTTCCAAAACCCGACAATGACAGCTAAAATGCCAATCGGTGTTCCAAAAAGATAAAACCGTCTCAATCTTTCTTTGGGATTTAATTTTGTAAAAAATTTCAAATAATCACCTACTTTCTTTTTTGTTTTTAGTGTATATTTATTTGAATGCGGTGTCAAAAAATTCTTCTTTGAGATTTCTGCTTCTTCTCATAAGGTGTCCTTGATTAAACGAATCACTCAAAGATTGTTTCTTGGTCCAGACGATATTCTTTTTTAATAGTTGAAAAAAATAAGGACTTAAGTTTTCATAAGAAAACTTAAGTCTCTTCTGTATTATTCAGCAGCCAAAGCAGCTTTGTTGATGTAATTATAGGTTTGGTTGAAATGTGGTAAAAAGAACAAGTCTAACAATCCCAATTCATCAACTGTCACTTGACGTTCAATAGCTAGTGAAAACATATGGATGGCCATCGAGATATCAGAGGTAGTTGAAGCCATTTGTGCTCCCACAATTCGGCGTGTGACAGCGTCATAAACAATGCGTAATTTTACTTTATCATTTTCACGCATGAAAGCAGGTTTTTGAGTGTCTTCAAAATCAGTGTGTTTTACATCAAGCCCAAATTTAGCAGCGGCTTCCACTGAATAACCGGTAGACACCATGTTATAGCCAAAAATTGAGATCCCATTTGACCCTTGAACTCCTGGCGATTCAATCGCCTTTCCTCCAATATTTTCACCAGCAACAATTCCGGTACGTACAGCGTTTGTTGCTAAGGCAATATAAGTTGTATCTTGTAGAGCATTCGAATAAATTGTGGCACAATCTCCTACTGCATAGACATCAGGATTACTAGTTTGTTGATGGCGATCGACTAAGTAAGCGCCATTTGCAAAGAGTTCTAATTCATCTTTTGCTAAGCTATTGTTGGGACGAAACCCAATCGCATTAATAACAAGATCTGCACTATATTCCCCTTTTGCAGTCACAATCGATTCAACTTTTTCATGACCTTTATATTCTTGCACCAATTCTCCAAAGTGAAGTTCAATGCCATGATCTTCTAGGTTTTTATCCATATCTTGTGTGAACTCAGGATCGTAATAATTTGCCAAACAACGATTTACGGCATCAAACAAGCGGACATTTTTTCCACGTCTTTTTGCTGCTTCCGCAATTTCAACACCAATATATCCAGCCCCAATGACCGCAACGGTTTGAATTTCATCATTATCTAATAATTGATCGATGGCTTGACCTTCTTCAAAACGTTTCATAAAGGAAATATTTTTTAAATCATTTCCTGGAACTTTTGGAGAAATAGGAAGTGATCCTGTGGCCAACACTGCTTTATCATAGCTTTCAACGATTTCTTCTCCGTTTTTCTTTACACAGTGAACCTCTTTTTTATCGAAGTCGATGTGATCTACGGTTGTTTCCATATATACTTTGGCACCTTTTTCCTCAAAATCTTCTCGATTGGTATAAAACAAGCCATCGACAGAATCGATTTGACGACCAACCCATAAAGCTGTTCCACAACTTAAATAAGAAAAATTCGCATTTTTTTCAATTAACACTACTTCTTGGTCAGAAAAGTTGTCTAATAAAGTATTTGCTGCTGCTAGTCCTGCATGATTGGCACCGATAATTACTGTTTTTGTCATTTAAAATTCCTCCTATGATAGGTTTTCAAAAGTTTCCATCTATTGAACAATTTCACAAACATGTCGTAAAATTCTATAGTTCTTTTATTTTTTCTTACAACAGTATCCTACCATCCTTGTGAACATAGAAACTATCATCTTTTTTTACACAAGAAAAAAAGATGACAGTTTTAACAAATAAACTTGTTTTTATCCTATTTATTCATAAAATAAAAACAATAAAAAAAGCTCTTGTGAAATAAATAAAATGCAAAAACCCCTTTTTTACAACAAAACAGATTCTTTTTCACAGATAAAAAAAGATTAAGATTTCACTTTATTTATAAGAAAACAGTCGGAAGGCTTAACGTCTGCTCATTTATCTAGTAAAATAGCAAAGGGTATTTATATGTAGAAAATGAAGAAAGAGGTTTTATATGACTTCAGAGGGTATTGGTAAAGCATCAGGAAAAATCATTTTAATGGGGGAACACTCTGTTGTTTATGGAGAACCAGCAATCGCTTTTCCTTTTATTGGAACACAAGTTATTGCAAAGGTACATGAAACGGACGAAAACTTTTTGTCTTCTGCTTATCATCATGGTCTACTTGCAACTGTGCCAGTTTCCTTAATAAATATTCAACAATTAACAGCCAGACTACAACAAGAACTACAAACGTCAAATTTTCATTTAACCATTGAGAGCACCATTCCTCCTGAACGTGGAATGGGCTCTAGTGCTGCCGTGGCAGTTGCGATTACACGCGCTTTTTTTGACTGGAAAAAAATGATTTTAACTAAAGACAGCCTTTTAGAGTATGTCGATTTTGCAGAACAAATCGCTCATGGAAATCCCAGCGGAATAGATGCAGCAGCAACTAGTGACACCCAGCCCATCTTTTTTAAACGAGACACAGAAAGGCTCAGTTTTCCTCTAAATATCGACGCCTATTTATTAGTGGCTGATACAGGAATTCTCGGACAAACAAGGGCCGCGGTCGCGTCGGTTGCCAATTTGTTTGAAAATAATCCTCAAGAAACAAAACAAGTGATGCAAAAATTAGGGAATTTAACCAAAAAGGCAAAACAAGCCATTATGGACAATCAGCCTGAACTACTAGGCCGTTTAATGACACTCGCACAGGCAGAATTAAAGGCATTGACTGTTAGTACGCCAAGTTTAGATCATTATATTGATTTGGTCTTATCTCAAGGAGCACTGGGAGCAAAATTGACAGGTGGTGGCCGAGGAGGATGTTTCTTGGTTTTGACAAAGACACGGGAGCAAGCAGAAAAAATTGCTGCCATTTTGTTAGAAGAAAATATTAAAAATACTTGGATTCAAGGGTTAGGAGTCTATCAATATGTCTAATGGAAAGGCCAAAGCCTATACAAATATCGCCTTGATCAAATATTGGGGAAAACAAGATGAGGATTTAATTATTCCATCAAACAGTAGTTTATCTTTAACTTTAGACGCTTTTT
The DNA here is from genome assembly GCA_019115705.1 of Candidatus Tetragenococcus pullicola. Classification (GTDB taxonomy): domain Bacteria; phylum Bacillota; class Bacilli; order Lactobacillales; family Enterococcaceae; genus Tetragenococcus; species Tetragenococcus pullicola. The sequence continues at coordinate 7,472 of DXDB01000058.1, forward strand.
ACACGATCACAAACGTTTCTTTTTCTAAAAACAATCAAAAAGATCGCTTCTATTTAAATAAACAATTGCAAAACAACCAGCAATCGAAAAAAGTATATCAATTTTTAGATTTGGTGCGCAAAAAAGCTCAAACTGATTTGTTTGCAGAAGTGACCAGTTATAATCATGTACCAACTGCTGCAGGCCTTGCGTCTTCTGCAAGTGGTATGGCTGCTTTAGCCGGCGCTTGTAATGAAGCCTTAAGATTAAACCTTTCTAATGAAGAGCTTTCCGCTTTAGCCAGACGCGGCTCAGGTTCTGCCTGTCGAAGTATTTTTGGTGGCTTTGTGGAATGGGAAAAAGGTAATTCTGATAGCTCTTCTTTGGCCCATCAAATTGAAAGCAACCACTGGGAAGATCAATTGGCGATGATATTTATTCTGGTCAATGATCGTCCTAAAACAATTTCAAGTCGCCTTGGCATGCAACAAACTGTCAAGACGTCCAGCTATTTTCCTATCTGGGTCAAAGAAGCTGAAAAAGATTTGATAATTGCTAAAAATGCCATCGCTTATCAAGACTTTGAAGCCTTAGGTAAAGTTTCAGAAGCTAACGCCTTGAAAATGCATGCGACCACATTGGCTTGTGAGCCTCCTTTTTCTTATTGGAGTCCAGATAGTTTACGAGCGATGGATGAAGTACGCACGCTTCGTCAACAAGGATTTTCTTGCTATTTCACGATGGATGCCGGACCTAATGTTAAAGTCCTTTGTCAAAAAAATGACGCACCTGCTATCTTACAAGAGTTACAAAAAGAATTTTTACCGAGTCAGTTAATCATAGCCAATGCTGGACCGGAAATTGAATTTTTAGAAAGGAATGTGTCAAGATGATAGAAGTTTCCGTACCAGGAAAGTTATATATTGCCGGAGAATATGCGGTGGTGGAACCAGGTTATCCGGCTGTTGTTGTAGCAGTCGATCAGTTTATTTCGGTCACAATCAAAAAAGCAACGAAAAATGGTAGTATCCAATCCCAACAGTATAGTGACCTTCCCATTCGTTGGACCAGAAATAAAGGCGAACTTATTTTAGATCACCGTGATAATCCGTTTCACTATATCTTGGCAGCAATTCGGTTGACTGAGAAATATGCCCAAGAAAAAGGGATTGATCTAGGATTTTACGACTTAAAAGTAACCAGTGAATTAGATAGCTCGAGTGGACGCAAATATGGGCTGGGATCCAGTGGCGCCGTAACTGTAGCTACAATCAAAGCTTTGAACCTTTTCTATAATTTAAAGCTAGACCAATTGACGCAATTTAAAATAGCTGCTTTGGCACATCTAGATATCCAAAGCAATGGTTCTTGTGGAGATATCGCTGCTAGTTGTTTCGGTGGTTGGATTGCCTTTTCAACATTTGATCACGAATGGGTCAAACAACGTCGAAAAACCGAATCCTTAGTCAGTTTAATTGAAATGAACTGGCCCAAGCTTTCGATTCGACCTTTGACAGTCCCTAAAAATTTACGACTGTTGATTGGTTGGACTGGTTCACCTGCTTCTACTTCTGATTTAGTCGATCAAGTAAACGAGTCCAAAGAAGACAAAAAAGAAAATCAAGTTTCTTATCAAAAGTTTCTTCAAGAAAGTAAAAGCTGTGTGGAAGAACTAATCGACGGTTTCCTAACCAACGATGTTTCTAAAATAAAAGAAATGATTCGGAAAAACCGACAGTTGTTGCATCATTTATCTAAAATCACGCATGTTCAAATCGAAACGCCTGCTTTAAAACAATTGTGTGATTTAGCTGAAGCTTGTGGCGGTGCAGCTAAATCTTCAGGAGCTGGTGGTGGTGATTGTGGAATTGTAATAGCTGATCAAAAAACGGGAATTTTACCTTTGATGAGTCGTTGGGAAGAAAAAGAAATCATCCCTTTACCGCTTCATGTCTATCATTATCGAGGAGGAAAAGGATGAATCGAAAAGATGAACATGTTTCATTGGCCAAAGCTTTTCATAAAGAAAGAAGCACTGATTTTGATGATGTCCGTTTGATTCATCAGTCTTTTCCTATTCATGATTTAGCAGACATCTCGATTGCGACCGATTTATTTGGAAAAACTTTTTCTTCTCCATTTTTCATTAACGCCATGACTGGCGGGAGTGAAAAATCACAAAAAATCAATCAAGAATTAGCAATGGTAGCTCGTCAGACAGGCTTAATGATTGCGACAGGATCAGTTTCTGCCGCTTTAAAAGATCCAAGCGTCGCAAGTTCTTATACAGTGATGCGAAAAGAGTATCCAGAAGGCTTTTTACTGGCAAATATTGGTGCAGGTGTCTCTTTTGAAAATGCTCAAAAAGCGGTAGATTTGTTTGATGCGAATGCTCTACAGATCCATTTAAATGCACCTCAAGAATTGGTCATGCCTGAAGGAGATCGCCATTTTTCCCACTGGCTTTACGAAATCGAAAAAATCGTTACTCATATTAAAGTTCCTGTGATTGTAAAAGAGGTCGGATTTGGAATGACCCGTGAAACCATTCAAAAATTACTAGATATTGGCGTCAAAGCAATCGATATTTCTGGTAACGGTGGGACTAGCTTTACTCAAATCGAAAATGTCCGCCGAAAAAAACGAGAATTTTCTTATCTTGCTGATTATGGTCAATCCACAGTTATCTCTTTATTAGAAGCAAATGAAGTCCCGGCTCCCTACGAATTGATAGCTTCAGGTGGCATCCGTAATGCTTATGATATTTTTAAATGCCTCTGTCTTGGTGCAAAAGCTGTCGGTGTCTCAGCAACAATTCTTAATCAATTATTGACCAATGGAAGCCAAGCAACAGTTGAGATGATTGAACAATGGCAAAATGAATTACAGACACTATATACACTAGTCGGATGCCAGACGACCCATGAACTGAAAAAAATCCCTGTGCTTTTAAGCGGAGCACCTAAAGAATGGTGCCAAGCTCGTAATATACCACTAAGTAAATACAGTATGAGAAAACCAATCAATTAATTTTTAAGGAAGTGTATCCACATTTCCTTTTTAATTATCTTTGATTTTTTTTAAGAAAAACCATCTTTCATCAAAATTATGCTACTTACAAGAATACACCAGTTTTTTTGGACATGAGATCGTCGTTTACTTGGCCAAATAACTTGTACTGACCTCAAAAAACCAGAAAATAACGATCACTATCCTCTGGTTTTCTTACTATTTTTTATTTTTTCCAAATAACCGTTTTAAAAAACCTGGCTTGTTTCCTTCCTTAGTTTCTCTTTCAGTAACAGAATCGGACACAGAGATCTTTTTGTCTTGTATGGTTCGTTGAAATTCACGATTATCTTGTAAAATAAATCCGTTTAACTCAATCAATCCTTGTAAACTTCCTAAAGTACGACGAAGTTCTCCTTCTTCTTGTTTAAAAAAATTAACAGGCACCGTTCCAGCAATCATCTTTTGAATTTCCTCAACTAAGTGATGAATTAATCTGTTTTGTTCTCCTAAAAGCGTAGCAATGTCTTCTACCGCAAATTTCTGTGTTTCTTCTGCTGAAACATAGTCCGTGACAATGGCTAATCCATCGACATAATCTCTTAGATCAAAAATAAATGTTTGCGTATTTTCTTGAGCCATCAATTTGGTATTTTGACTTAAGCGCTTTTGGATATTGGCCAAATTTTTCTGTGAAGTTGCTAATTTAATGACTGTTTCTTCCATTTTTATGCAATTCCTCCCAAATTTTTCTATCTAAAAAATCGCAAAAGGGCCTCCCTTTGCGATTTTTATTTAATCTTCTTTTGTTTCTGTTGTATCTTCTTCAAGAGTTTCTGTCTCATCTGTCGTATCTGTAACCTCTGTGGTATCTTCTAGTGGTGGTTTTACGGTGCGAATAGATGTGCGATCAAATTCCAAAAAGATTCCTTCACAATCAATAGTCACCGTTTTTGCTACTTCATCTACCTCAGAGACGACGCCATGTAACCCACCAGCAGTAACAACTTTACTTCCTGGTTTGATGCTGTCTAATAAATTTTGACGTTCTTTTTGTTGTTTCTTTTGAGAGCGAGACATAAAAATCATCATCACGATGATTGGTACAAGCATAATCAGTAATTGCATTTTTTCACCTCTACTATTTTCATATAACTATAACTTTAACAAACAACGAGCGTTTGTACTAGTCTTTTTTTGTAACTATTAGAAATTTTTAGCGTTTTCTTGATTAAAACCATATTCTTCAAAGAAATGTTCTCTAAATTCAAGTAAATTATCGTCTTGAATCGCTTGTCTTACTTGCTTCATTACATTTAATAAAAAGTATAAATTATGATAAGACGTTAAGCGTATTCCAAACGTTTCATCACATTTAATCAAGTGACGAATATAAGCACGTGAATAATTCCGGCAAGTATAACAATCACAGTCTTCGTCAATTGGACGGAAATCACGAGCATATTGTGC
>DXDB01000059.1 GCA_019115705.1 Candidatus Tetragenococcus pullicola
GGTCCTCGGCATTTGATTTTGACATGCGCTCATAGCTCAACTGGATAGAGTGCCTGACTACGGATCAGGAGGTTGAGGGTTCAAATCCTTCTGGGCGCGTTAAAATAAACGGGAAATAGCTCAGCTTGGTATAGCACTTGGTTTGGGACCAAGGGGTCGTAGGTTCGAATCCTGTTTTCCCGATAAAAGAAATTTATGGCTGTTTGTACTAATAAATGTACAAGCAGTTTTTTTGTATACTAATCGGATTAAAAGTCGCCGAATATCTAAAGTCTGTCAAGTTTCAAAGTGGTTCTACGACTGACAATTGCAGACAAAGTAGTCAATTTTAAGCATAATGCTCTATCTCCAACTAACAATACAAGCGAAAAGAAGTAAGACTAAAGAGATTGTTCTACCCAGTATCTTCTTCCTTTTTAAATTTATTCCTTTCGCCACTCTGTTCGCAGCACACCATATTTCATAGAATCAAAGTATCGATTGTTGTAATAGCGCACTTTTCGGATTCTGGCTTCTTCCTGAAGGCCAAGCTTTTCTCCAACTGTCATCATACGAATATTGCCGGACCAGGTTGTAAATCCAACGCGAACAATATCTGGAAATAAATCGAATAAATAGCTAATCCATAAGCGACAAGCACGTGTACCAATATTTTGACCCCAAATAGAGTCAACGAAGATACTCAGTCCAAATTCTAACCAATTTTCTAAATCACCATCTTCCCAATAAGAAGCCATTATTCCAATAATTTCACCTTGATAGAGTAATGCGCCATATCTTGGGTTGTTAATAACTTTGGGTGCAACTTTTTGGCAATATTCTTCCCAAGTATAGATAGGATTGTTAAAATAAGGGCCGTCCCATTTCATCCATTCTAAATTATCACGATAACCAAGTGCCCATAACGTATGAGTATCTTCTTGGGTAATTGAACGTATGGTTAAGTCATGGTCTTGTAATTTCATAATAGTCTCCTTTAATAGATAAATTTTTTTGTCATGTATAATGATTGTATTCCTGTTAAATTACATATTCAAGCTTCTACTAAAATCGTGATTGCCTCACCTGATTGTCTTTGTGATTTATCTTTTAATTCTGGTATCTTATATCTGAGTAATATTTTAACGTATAGCCTCTTCAAAGAAAGAATAAATAGAGGAGACACTCTAAAGGCTACAATTGCACGTCTTGCAGTTGCCTCTCCAAGATTGCAGTTGCTTTCTGACTTATAACTGTCATAAAAAATGGGCATAAAAAATTATCAGATATCATTAACGATAACTCATAGCGAGTTACTTGTAAAAGAGTAGGTGCATGAACTATGGGATACCATTAAAACTTTTCACCGTCATAATTGAGAATCTCTTAAAATGACTCTTTGTGCGCATACATAACCTTTCTATTTGCTCATAGAAAGAAAAATTTATGGTACAATGAACAAAAAAGGAAGGAGCAAGCTTATTGAAAGGTCAAATTAGAAAATCTTTGAGTGGCTTTTACTACATTCAATCAGAAGGTCAACTCTATCAAACGAGAGCTCGAGGAAACTTTCGTAATCGGAAAATTACGCCTTTGGTTGGCGACCAAGTAATATTTGAAAGCACCAATTTGACGGATGGTTACCTATTAGAAATTTTACCTCGAAAAAATGAATTAGCACGTCCGCCTGTTGCAAATGTTGATCAAGGAATTATTATTACCAGTTTGATTGAACCCGATTTTTCTTTTCAGTTATTGGATCGTTTTTTAGTTATGCTAGAGTATCGCGATATCGAGCCTATTATTTATTTAAGTAAAACAGATTTAGTTGCGGATACGACGTTAGAAGAAGAAATCATGGGAATTTATGAAAAAATTGGGTACAAAGTGTTATCTCTTTCAAACGATCAAGTAACAAAAAAATTGCAGCAACTATTTCCAGAACGATTGACTGTTTTTATGGGGCAAACTGGTGCTGGTAAATCAACGCTTTTAAATAAGATACTTCCTGAATTAAATTTGAAAACAGGAGAAATATCAACTTCTTTAGGCAGAGGACGACATACGACGCGTCACGTGGAATTGTTGCCGATTGCCGATGGATTAGTAGCTGATACACCTGGCTTTGGAGCCATTGAATTTGCAGACATCGAAACAACAGAATTACCCAAGCAATTTCCAGAGTTTTTAGAGGCTTCCATAAATTGTCGTTTTAGAGAATGTTCTCATGTGGATGAGCCTAATTGTGCGGTAAAAAAAGAGGTAGCCAAAGGACGGATTTCTGAAACGAGATACACAAATTACTTACAATTTTTAAATGAAATAAAAAATAGAAAACCAATTTATAAAAGAAAACGTTAGGAGGAAAATAAATGAAAATTGCACCTTCAATTTTAAGTGCGGATTTTGCGAATTTACAAAGAGAAATCTCTTTTGTTGAAAAACATGGAGCTGATTATATTCATGTGGATGTTATGGATGGCCAGTTTGTTCCTAATATTACCTTTGGGCCAAGTGTTGTGCAGGCCATTCGTCCAGTTACTAAATTACCGTTGGATGTTCATTTAATGATTGTGCAACCGGAAAATTTTATTGAGAAATTTATCGAAGCTGGTGCCGATATCATTGGAATTCACGCCGAAGCAACAGCGCATAGTTATCGTGCCATTCAAATGATTAAAGAAAACCAGGTAAAAGCAGAAATTGTGATCAATCCAGGAACCCCTATCGAAGCCATCGAACCGGTTTTGCCGTTGGTGGATCAAGTCCTTGTAATGACAGTGAATCCCGGTTTTGGTGGACAATCTTTTATTGAAGATATGGTCAAAAAAATCAAACGGTTGACACAACTTAAAGAGAAAAACAACTATCATTATGATATTGAAGTTGATGGTGGTATCGTACCGGAAACGGCGCGTAAGTGTCAAGAAGCTGGCGCCAATGTATTTGTGGCGGGGAGTTATATTTTTGGTTCAGAAAGTCCTGAAAAACAAATCTTTACTTTGAAAGAAGCGCTCGTTCAATGAAGATCTTATTAGCTAGCGGTGCGCCCTTAGAAACTTGGCCACAAATAGAAAGAAAGTATGATTTATATATTGGCGTCGATCGAGGCAGTCTTTTTTTACTCAACCTAGGTTTTCCACTAGAACTGGCGATTGGAGATTTTGATTCCTTATCCAACGAAGAAAAAAAGTTTGTTCTTCGTCAAGCCAAACATGTCCAAACGGCGCCAGCTGAAAAAGACGACACGGATTCACAGTTAGCTTTAGCTTATATTTTTGAGCATTATCCTGATGCTGAGGTTACTTTTGTGGGGGCTACAGGCGGACGCATTGATCATTTTTTAGCGAACTTATGGATGGTATTAGAACCACGCTTTTTACCCTATTGCCAACAACTGACACTTAAAGATAAAGGAAATACTATTTGTTTTTTAAGTCCCGGCATTCACGAAATTAAGCGCGAAAACGACATGACTTATTTGGCCTACTGTTGTTTGACGCCAGTAGATAAACTCACGCTGACCGAAAGTAAATATACCTTGGATAATCAAAATGTTTCCCGTCCAACTTCTTATGCAAGTAATGAATTTGTTGGCAATAAAGCTAAAATTTCGTTTACAAAAGGCATGGTAGCGGTTATTCAAAGTAAAGACAGTTAAGACAAGTTCTTTCTAACTTTTTTTCGAAAAAAACTTTTCAAAAAAAGACTTAAGAGTAAGGACTTACCTTTTGTTTATAAGGATTTAGTGCTACAATTCAAGTTATGAGTTTATGACTATTGAGGTGTACTTGTGAAAAAATTTAATCCTAATAAAAATATTATTATTACTTTAATTTTGATGATTTTAGCAGTAACAGTTTTGAGTGTGTCCATAGCAAAAAGAGCTGTAGAAGAAAAAACAACGATGGTTCAAATTGTAATCAATGATACAACCGCAATCGTGGATAAAGTAATTTATACCCCTGTACGTTGGGTGGAAAAAGGAGTGACTTCTGTCCAAGATTTATTTATTACCTACGAAGAAAATGAAGCTTTAAAAGAAAAAATCGATCAGTATGATGAAATTGAACAAAAAACTAAAAATCAAGAACGTGAAATCGCAAAACTTCAAGAAGAATTGGAACTGAATGCAACACTTACCAATTTTGAGAAAACAACAGCGAATGTGATTACCCGCTCACCGGATACTTGGCAAGATATGTTGGTCATCGATAAAGGTACAAAAGATGGTATTGAAGTCAATATGTCAGTCATGAGTCGCAATGGTTTGGTGGGACGTATTATTGAAGCTAATGCTGCCTCGTCCAAAGTTGAGCTACTTACTTCTACCAATCAAACAAGCAATCATTTTCCAGTCCGCATTACGACTGAAAAAGGAGACGCTTTTGGCGTGTTAAAAGGCTATGATGAAAAACGAGAAGCCTTGATTATCGAACAGCTAACAGGAAAAACAGATATCAAAGAAGGAAATGTCGTTCAAACTTCCGGATTAGGTGGAAATTCACCAGCGGACTTAATGGTTGGAAAAGTAATTGAGACACAAACCGATAGTTTTGGCTTGGATAGAAAAATTTATGTAGAAGCCAATGCTCAAATGTATGACTTGTCGGTTGTAACAGTTATTGAAAGAACTTTAGGTGAAAATTGATGAAAAAAGATCGAATTGTTTATTTTGCAATCCCTATATTTTTCCTGCTCATGCTAATCGATGCACATCTTACTCGAGCGTTTTTAACCTTTAGTAATGGTGCTTATATCTGGAATGTCCATTTACTTTTATTGTCTTTCATGTTTGGAGCACAAGTATTCTCTAAAAGATACATGATAATTACTTCTTTAGTTCTTGGTATCATTTTTGATTTGTACTATATTGGTGTGTTAGGAATCTATGCAATTGTTTTACCGTTACTAGTTTGGGCCATGTATCTGTTATACGATACGTTATTTGAAAATCCTTTTACAATGTTTTTTGGTATGATTATTTTAGTAACTCTTCAAGAGTTAGCAACGGCAGGAATTCAACTTCTCTTTCATTTGACGACCATTAATGGCGCTTTTTTTGTGGCTCGGTTTTTAGGGCCTACCTTGCTTATTAATATTGGCTTATTTGTCCTTGCTTATTTTCCGTTTAAGAAATTATTCGCGATTGAATAATTTCTTTTTTTGCTACCATTAGTGAAAAACAGCACGATTGTTTCAAAAAGTAAAAAAGCAGGGGCTGACTGCAACATATTTGTAATCTTCCTTTTATCGTATTGACATATCCATATGCTACAATCATTTTTGTGGCTGAGGAAATTCAGCTTTTCTTAAGCTTTTTAAAGCAAATTTTAAAAAATACACAATTGGAGGAACAAAAGTGAAGAAGCGCATACTTACAGCATTATTAACCTGTTCATTGGCACTTACAACAGTAGGAACTCCTAGTGTGGTCTTAGCGGAAGACTTTGATACACAAATCGAAAACAAAGAAAAAGAAATAGATAGCCTACAAAATCAACAAAATGACGTTCAAGAACAAATTAGTTCTTTAGAAGAAGAAATTGCAACTATCAATGCCAATGTTGATGAACTAAAAGCAAAGCAAGACCAATTAAACGAAGATACGATGCAATTACAAGAAGAAATTGCTGACTTGAAAGTTCGTATTTCAAAACGTCAAGATAAAATGGCAGAACAGGCACGTGACGTTCAAGTGAATGGCCAAAGCACAAATGTTGTGGATGCTGTGATCAATGCAGACTCTGTAACAGATGCTATTGGACGTGTTTATGCGATGAATACAATTGTGAATGCCAATAACGATTTAGTTGAACAACAAAAGCAAGATCAAAAAGCAGTTGAAGAAAAAATCAAAGAAAACGATGCGAAAATCAAAGAACTTGCTGCAAACCAAGCAGAATTGGAAGCACAAAAAGAAGAAGTCGCAACTAAACAGGCTGATTTGAATGTTTTGAAAGCTGGATTGGCTGCTGATCAAGCAACGGCTGAAAAAGATAAAAATAAATTGGTTCAAAAGAAAAAAGATGCAGAAGCTGAAAAAGCACGTATTTTAGCTGAACAAAAAGCAGCCCAAAAAGCCGCTGAAGAAGAAGCAGCTCGTCAAGAAAAATTAGCGGCGCAATCCGTAGAAGTTGAAACACAAAGCTTTGCAAAATCTTCTGCTCCAGAAAGTCAAACACAAAAAACGAACGTTACTTCTGAACAAGAAAGTACACCTACTAATACAAATAATAATAATAATAATAGTAGTAATAATAATAATAGTAATAATAATGGTGGAAGTAATGCTAACACTGGGAGTAGTAGCAGTGGTGCTGTAGATCATTCTTCTTCTGGAAATGCCTATGCTGTTGGCCAATGTACTTGGTATGTAAAACAAGTGGCACCTTGGGCTGGAACTTATTGGGGCAATGGAGCTCAATGGGGTGGTTCTGCTGCAGCTGATGGTTATACGGTAAATGGAACACCAGCAGCTGGATCAATTGTTGTTTTTGCAGGTGGCCAATCAGTAGGTAGTTGGAATGCAGATCCTGTATATGGACACGTAGCTTATGTTGAATCGTACAATGCAGGCTCAAATACTATCACGATTTCTCAAGGTGGAATGGGCTTTAGTTCACCAACTGGTCCAAATACTGAAACACTTTCTGCTTCAGGCTTGACCTATATCCATCGTTAATCACAAACTTATAAAATGAACAGTCTAGCAGACAACAATCGCTGGACTGTTTTTTGTGTTAAAATGAAATGTTTTTGTAACATAACCTTTATCGAATTGACATGTAGCTGTGTTACAATCTTTTTGTCGTCGAATTAGTTAATAAAAACTTAATCGAATTAAAGCGAACTTAAAAAATACACAGTCGGAGGAATGAAACGTGAAGAAGCGCGTACTTACAGCATTATTAACCTGTTCATTAGCCCTTACAACGGTAGCAACTCCAGGTGTTGTCTTAGCAGAAGACTTTGACCAACAAATTGAACAAAAAAGTGATGAAATCAACCAATTACAAGATCAACAAGCAAGTCTTCAAGCTGAAATTGAAGCTTTAGAAGGAAAAGTTGCGGATATTAATGCACAAGCTCAAGAATTAGTAGCTAAGCAAGAAAAACTTTCCGAACAAACTGAACAAATTGAACAACAAATCAAAGATCTTAAAGAACGTATTGAAAAACGGGAAGAAAAAATTAGAGAACAAGCTCGTGACGTTCAGGTGAATGGAACAGATACTAGTATCGTTAGTGCTGTATTGAATGCTGACTCATTGACAAATGCTATCAGTCGAGTTCAAGCAATGAACACGATTGTTGGAGCGAATAATGACTTAGTCGAACAACAAAAAGCAGATAAAAAAGCAGTCGAAGATAAAAAAGCTGATTTACAAGTGAAACAAGAAGAAATTCAAAAAAATCAAGGCGTTTTAGAAAGTCAAAAAGGTGAATTGCTCTCAAGCCAAGCAAACTTAGATGTGAAAAAGGCTGATTTAGCTTCTCAACAAGCAACAAAACAAAGCGAAAAAGATGCAATTGTTGAACAAAAGAAAGAAGCTGAAGAAGAAGCCGCTCGTGTTGCTGAGCAAGAACGTTTAGCAGAACAAGCTAGAAAAGCTGCAGCAGAGGCTGAAGAAGCAAAAGCAGCTGAAGAAGCTACGACTTCAGAATCAGTTTCGACACCAGCTTCCGAAACACGGACAACAACGCCTTCATCTTCAACGAATACACCACAAAGCACAAATACCCCCACATCATCAACTAGTGGAGGAAATAATGGTGGAAGTACTTCAAATGGTGGCGGACAAACAACAACACCTTCTGTTGAAGAACCTGCAAAACCATCTGTTCCTGCGCCATCTCCAAGTGGTGGTTCAGTAACAAGTATTGCAATGAAATATATCGGTGTTCCTTATGTTTGGGGTGGAAAGACACCAAACGGATTCGATTGTTCTGGATTTGTAGCTTATGTCTACAATGAAGCGACAGGAGCTAACTTCCCATCTTATACTGTTTCTCTTGAAGCAATGGGATCAGTTATTCCAGTAAGTCAAGCACAAGCAGGCGATTTATTCTTCTGGGGTTCTCGCGGAGCTTCCCACCATGTAGCTTTAGCTTTAGGCGGTGGTAGTTATATCCATGCTCCTCAACCAGGACAAAGCGTAACGACACAAACGGTTTCCAATTGGGCACCAGACTTTGCCGTTCGTATTAATTAAGAAAAAATTTAAAAAGCTGACGTATGAACGTCAGCTTTTTTTGTACGTGTTTTTTTCTTAGAAGTCTTATAATGTCCTTGGGTCAATAGGAGTAAAATGACGCTTTAAAACGAAATCTAAATAAGGCTTACGCAGATCTTTTCCAAAGAATTCTTCTAGTTCAGAAGGAATCAAATCTTGATCATTAAAAATAGTCCCCCATTCACAGATGGTACGAGCATAAGCAATCTCGATGGGTTCAATAGCACCGCAATGATTACAAAGAAAAGCATTTTCATCACCAACAGAAACTTCAGACATGTCAATGAAATGACAGTCATCACAACAAATCCCTTTCTTTAATAATTCTTTTTCTGACAAATCAAGTTTCATTTTTGAAAGCGACGGTTCAGTTGAATACAACTCTAACTCTCTGGCCCAATCCATCGCATAAGTGGTCGGTTGCGTAATTGGTAAAGACTTGTTCTGCTCTTTTTGAAGATCACAAAGCCATAACTCAATGTCTTCATACTTTATGATTTTCCCGGGAAGAATACTTTCTGTTTTAAACTCTTGTGGCGCAAGGAATAGGTAAATCAGATCAATCTCAACGTTTACCATAGACTCTCTGTAAATGTGTTGTAAAACATTTCGAGTTTTTTGAAGCGATTTAAAATTACTTTTCGAAATAAAAGTAGGATTTCCTTGCCATTTTCCTGTTTCAGTATTTAAATGAAAACAGCCATTATGCATGTGAATCAAGTACCCATGGTGACCGATTAGAATAAATTTTTCTATCCCTACGTTAATGTCCTCTTTGTCATCATAAGAAATCCAAAGATCATTGACATACGGATAGTTCTCATCAAGATAAAGAAAGCATTGTTCATCAAATTTCTTTTTGGTGTAGTCCTCCCATTTTAAAAATTGATACCGTTCTTCATTTTCCTCACTTAAGTTCATTCGATGGCGTAATGTTTCCATCACTTGTAATTCATGACACATTTTTCTCATGTAGCACCTCCACAGTATTTTGAGCTTTTTTAAGGCTCATTATGAAGTATGCATAAAATCAAAGAATCCTTTTTTAGTTTTTGATTTTCAAAAGAAATGAACGAAAAAAAGTGCCATACTTAAAAAGGGAACAAAAGGAAGCTTAGTGCACTCTTTTTTTATAAGACGATAAATTAGGAAAACCATCAGAGCAGAAAAACTAGCCAACAGTAATAACCAAGCGAGTTCGTTCGGAGTTAACCAGGGCGCCCATGCAAGCAGTAATAATAAATCACCCATTCCCATTTTTCCACGCAAATAAATAGAAAAGAGAATGATAATAAAGCAAATGAGTAACAGTGATTGCCAGTAAAAGTGAAACCCAAAGGAAAAATTAATAAGCCATAATCCCCCAGCAAATGGATAGAATAGTTTTGGCTCGACTGTCCAATAAAACAAATCAGTCAATGATAAAAGAACGGCCATAGTAAGCCAAATTAAACTAAGTGAAATTTCTTTAACCCCAGATTGTTGGAGACAGAAAACAAAAAGACAGCCATAAAGAATTTCAAAAAGACAATAAGAAACGGGGATGGGCTGATGACAGGTTCGACAGCGGAATTTTAAAACAATAGAAGAAACAATCGGAATCATCTCCCAAAAGGATAAGTTACGTTGACAATGATCACAATGCGAACGGGAAATGAGAAAATGCTCTTGAATGGGAATTCGTTTTGCACAAACCACTAAAAATGATCCTAGGATACTTCCAATCATAAAATAAAAAATGTTCATATAATTTCCTTCTTTCTTTGAGGTCACTTTTAAAGTACGCAACAAATAGGAGGATTTTTTTTAATTCAAAGATATTTGAGAAAGTTTCTCAAATGAACGCTTTTATTGTACTTTTCTCTTTTTAAGAGCTAAGCTATATATATAAGAAATAAAGGAGGAATTTGGAAATGAAGTACGAACAAACAAAAGAAGTTATGAACCAACTAGTGGCAGATTTAAGTCAATTTTCAGTGGTTATTCATCAAACACATTGGTATATGAGAGGCCCTGAATTCTTAACATTGCATCCTTTAATGGATGAATTCATGGATGAAATCAATGATCAATTAGACGTGATTTCAGAACGTTTGATCACTTTAGATGGCTCTCCTTATTCAACATTACGAGAATTTGCGGATAACACAAAAATTGAAGATGAAATTGGCACATGGGATCGTACGATTCCAGAAAGAATGGAAATTTTGATTTCAGGTTACCGTTATTTAGCGGATCTTTATCAAAAAGGGATTGAAGTCTCTGGTGAAGAAGGCGACGATTGCACACAAGATATTTTCATTGGATTCAAAACCGATATCGAAAAGAAAATCTGGATGGTTTCAGCAAAAGTTGATAAAGCCCCTAATATTGCACCTGCTCACGAAAGAGCTTAGACCCAAAAATTTGAAACAAGGCCTTGTACAAGGCCTTGTTTTTTTGCTTTTAAACGATTAAAATAAAAAATAAATCTTATATGAGGTGAGCAAAAAGAGCAGATAGTTGTTTTTTCACCAAGTTTATTCTTTCTATATTTTCTTATAGAACTAAGATGCTGGAAAAAATAAGACTTTCAGTAGAAAAACGTTGACTTTGAGCTAAATTATAGGTATTATATTAAATGGTATTGTTTGCCCCACGAGAGCCCCGGAAACTCAAGTGTATGTCAAACATTCGATATTGAATTGGAGGAAAAAATCTTGCGTACAACATATATGGCCAAAAAAGGCGAAGTAGAACGTAAATGGTACGTGATCGACGCGACTGATGTTCCTTTAGGACGTCTCTCTACAGTCACAGCATCTATTTTACGTGGAAAAAATAAACCAACTTATACCCCACATGTGGACACAGGTGATTTTGTAGTTATCATTAATGCAGAAAAAGTGAAATTAACAGGGAACAAAGCATCCGACAAAGTATATTATCATCATACTCAACATCCAGGCGGTTTACGCTCAACAACTGCTGGTGAATTGCGTGCGAATAATTCTCGTCGTTTGATCGAAACTTCTGTCAAAGGCATGTTGCCTAAAAATACTTTAGGTCGTGCACAAGGAATGAAATTGCATGTCTATGCAGGCGATACTCATCCACATGCTGCACAACAACCAGAAGTATTGGACATTACTAACTTAATCTAATAGGAGGGAATTTCATTGGCACAAGCTCAATATATCGGCACAGGCCGTCGTAAAAATGCAGTTGCTCGCGTACGTTTAGTACCAGGAACTGGTAAAGTTACTGTAAATAAAAAAGATGTTGAAGAATATATTCCACATGCTGATTTACGTGAAGTTATCAACCAACCTTTTGGTGTAACTGAAACAAAAGGAAACTATGATGTTTTCGTAAATGTAAATGGTGGAGGATATGCAGGACAAGCTGGCGCAATCCGTCATGGTATTGCACGTGCGTTATTAGAAGTAGATCCTGATTTCCGTTCTGCTTTGAAACGTGCTGGCTTACTTACTCGTGATGCTCGTATGGTTGAACGTAAAAAACCAGGTCGCAAAAAAGCGCGTAAGTCTTCACAATTTTCAAAACGTTAATCAATTCCTTATTGTATCAACGTTTACAAGAATTTTTTGGTTCAAGTTGGTTCAAATTATAAATTTGACAAAGAATTTAAGAGGTTTAAAGCATCAGCATCTTGCTGGTGCTTTTTTTCTGGCATCAATTCAAGATAATAGTTCTGCGTTGTTTGAATATTGATATGACCTAAGCGTTTTGATACATAGGCAATATCAATATCTTGTGAAAATAGAAAAGAAGCATGAGTATCTCTTAGGCCGTGGAAGGTAGTTTTTGGAATATCTAGTTTTTTCAGTAATCTGGCGAGCTTAGCAGATTGTTGAAAGCCGTCAGGATCAAAAAAATATCCATTATCTTTAATCGGGACAGATTTTAGAATATCGTAGACTTCTTGGTTGATGGAAATATCTCGTCTTGAATTTTTTGTTTTTAACGAGGTATCTTCAGAAGTTGGACTAAGGGAACGTCTGACATGGATACCATATTCAAAGAGGTCTTCGGGACGTATACCTAAAAGCTCTCCGCGTCTCATGCCAGTTTCTAAGGCAAGGAGTACAAGAATGTTAAACTCATTTTCTCGATGATTAATGACATAAGTACGCAGTTTCTTTAATTCGGTAATAGAAAGTGCACGGTTTCTCTTATCTAAAACTTTCCCTCGTGTTTTGACTAAATTTGCAAAATCGGTAGCAAGATAGCCACGAGCATAAGCATCACGTAATGCCGTTTTGATTTTCAATAGTACTTCATGAGTGGTTTTACGAGAATGAGTTTCTGCATACTTATCTATTTTTCGTTGTACTACAATATCGTTCAAATCCTTTAACTGTATATCGCCAAATAATTTCTTCACCACTTGAGAAGTCCTTTGATAATTTTGAAAAGTCGTTTCTTTTACATCGTTTTTCTTTATGATATGAATCCAGTTTTCAAAGAAGTCAGCAAATGTTGTTGTACGCTCTGCTAATTGTTTTCCATTTCCTTTCTCCAATTCATTTTCCAAAGCCCAACGAGTTGCTTCCTTTTTAGAGCTAAATGATTTTGTCAATTTCTTATGTTGACCATGATTGTAAAGTGAGATCTGAGCTCTATATGAGTTACCACGTTTAATTATACTAGGCATTTATAACAAATCCTTTCACTGAAAGATGGTTGATAAATGCTAGTTGAATACACCGTCATTCTACATGGCGAAAAGCATCTAATCAACCATCCTACGATATTTTAGCTAGATAGAGTGCGTCTTAATAAAATTAATGAGGGAAGTGACAGTGTATCGTTCTTGTCTTCCTATCATAAAACGCTCTAACTCATCGTTTGCGCGAACGAATTTATCAAAAGATTTTGGATCGATCCCTAAAAAATGAGAAGCTTGTTCTCTAGTAAGTAGATAGGGCAATTCATAAGTAGTTATTGTATTTTTCATAGTTTATTTCCTTTCCAAAAATGTTTTTTGGCTGACACAAGGAAATGTGCTATACTCAACTTGTCTAGGGCGGAGTACGTTTATACATTTTAATGTGTAAGCTGTGCTTTGCTTTTTTTGTGTATTTTTTCTGCCTTCATATTTTGAAGACACTGGATATAAAATTCTACTTCTTCCTGATAATAATCAGGCTCAGCAATCAAATTTTCTAATATTTTTTGCTGCCTTGAACTAAGTTCCCCACAGCTAATAATCTCGTTAATCAAATTTGAATCAAAATGATTATCTACCTCTTGAATAAATGCGAGGGTGGGAGAAACGCTGTGAATTAACCAATTCATACTTTTCTCAAAGCTTTGAGGAATTGTTTCTAAAGAAATGGTGATTGCGCCATGATTGCCAATAAAGGCTGCCCATTTGGCATCGACTTTTGCACCTGGATCATTTGGAGCACGGTCATAAAAACAAATTGCCCCATTAAGTAACTCAAAGAATAGTTTGGTTAAATCATGGGTTTTTGAAATAATCTTTGCCAAGCTTTGCGCTTTCTCTTTTCGATACCGTAGTTCAAAGCGATTTTTTACTTCTGCTTCTTCTAAAGAAATTCCTCGTCGCTTTCGTTGTTC
>DXDB01000060.1 GCA_019115705.1 Candidatus Tetragenococcus pullicola
GTTCAAATGGCTTCTAAAGTTTTGCCAAAGTGCTTCTTCCGACTTCAAGTCCGGACGATAAGTCCACTGATTTTCTTTCTCACTTAAGATTTGTATGAACTGGTTTTCAATCATTTGTTCCGAATGACTCACTTGATCCCCCTCATTTCCATAGTTGCCACCATTTTTTAGATTCTATTTTTACCGGCTCTTTTTCTTTTGCCTTGTTTCGTTCTTCTTCTGATAACTTCAATTGAGCTTTCAGTCGTTCAATTTCTTCCTGCGCCTCACCCCTTATCGACGAGCCATCTTTCATATCCTCCTGAGGCATTTTAAGAGCTTTTAAGCTGTCATTTTCTGCTTTGTATTCTTCTAACAACTTTTTATCTTGTAAGGCTAGGCGTTGTTGTTGGTCTAATAGCTTATGAAGCTCTTTTTTTTCTGATTGGAGTTCGGACACTAGATTCCTTAAAAATAAAATCTCTTCATTCCCCTCTGGATTGCCATCAACTGAATTATTTACGTTGTCGTCAACAAAAACTTTTTGTTGACGTTTTGTTGTTGACGTTTTGTTAAAAAAAGCACTCTTAATAGCTTTTTGACCATCAACGTCAACGTAAACGGTATTTCCTTTTTTTGACGTAAATTGACGTAAATCTATTGACGATTCTTTTTTTATTTTTTGCCATACAGCTTGCTTTGAAACACCTATTTCATCCGCAATTTCTTTTATGGTTTTTAAATCTTCACTCATGCTTTACCCTCTATTTTTTCAATAGGTCTGCCATATTTTCTATGACACTTCCTCTAACTGTTGGGAGGTATTGTTCAATCGCTTTTTTAAGGTATTTAGCAATATTCCGTTTTGAATAAGCTTCTTGCTTACTAGCAACATATGAGAGATGGTCTTGAACTGCTTTCATTCCATGTAAGTCTTTCAACTCATCATAGAGAGGATAAACATGTTGCTGTAAGCCTGCCATAATTGCTGTATCTGTCATTTCATAAGAATTTAGAAGCATATTATCGAGTAATAGCTTAGTATATTTATTTTTCATTGCTTCAATAGCTAGCCTATCTTCTGTTTCTTCTTTCTTTGCTTGTTCTGCTTGATACATTTTATCATTGAGTTTGTAGCTATTATCGTCTGCACACCGTTTCTTCTCGATATGAAAGACAATAGAGTCAATGCTCCGTCCTTTTTTGATTTTGTCATAAGTCACGTCAAAAGACGTATGGGCGTTGATTTCTTCCAACGGTTTTTTTAATATCCATGTTTCTAAACTCTGAAACCGTTCATAATCATTTACAGTATCAGTCATGATACGCAATTCTTTAATTGAAATAGACGGATTTCGGTAGCTTTCTACTTGTTCGGCTCGCCGTCCGCCTTTAACGCTGTAATGCTCGTACTGGTTATAATTCATGGATAACCAACGATATAAGATAATGCTGTACTTGCTATTTAATTCTGCTAAGTCAGACAAAGCATGTTGTGTAAAATTCTTTTTAAGATTGATTAAGTAAGGCATAATTTCACGATGAAATTCAATTTTTACTTCATCATGATAATCTGTCCATTCCACGTAAGGTATAGGAACAATGCTTTTAAATTTAAAACCTTTGCCTGCTTCTTCTTTGATTTGAAAAAAGGCTTGTTTTTGCATTTTCTCAATCGCTTCTTTAAAGCGACTATGCTTGTCATTATCGGATACTTTAAAGAAAGCGAAAAGGTCTCTCTTTGAGAGATAAACAATATTGTCTTTTGGTGGCTCTTCGGTATTGATATAAGACACCGCTAACTCAAACATTTTCAGTGGGGTTTTATCCATTTTAGCAATAGACGTAATCAAGCTGTTATGCTCTACCACTTTTCTTTTTGACAGTTCATTCAAGGTCAGCACCTGCTTTTGATTTTCTTGTTTTTCTGGTATACTAGACATAGAAAATTACTCCTTTGTGAGTGATTTTAAGGTGGCATAGAGAAGTCATTTCGTCGTGAATTTTCTCTATGCTTTTATTATATCATAATATAGCAAGGTTATATAGTTTTTTCTTGCTATATACACAGTTTTTTCTTGCTATATACACAGTTTTTTCTTGCTATAAAAATCTGCATAGCCTTATTATTGCTGAATTTTTGGGCACGCAAAAGAATAAAAGATTAAAATATATAAGATAAATATATAATAGGCTTCGCCTTTTTTTATTTTTTTCAAAAATTTAAAATCAAAGGTCAAAATCATCCAAAAAAAGAAACAGACTGCTCAATATAAAACTTGAGCAGTCTGTTTCTTTAAATCGTGTTTATAGATCTTCTGTTTTAATTTCGTAATAGCCCTCGTAATAATAACTCGCATCAATTCCTTTAAAGAATTGTTCTTTTCCTAAATCATCGGTTAAAGCCTTTTGAATCAAATATTTTAATTCATTGGTGCTGACTGTACTACGAATCATGGCATTTAAATAGTCATCCTTATCAATTTGATTCCAATCGACAATTTTGTGTAGTTTATTTTTAAGAATTAAATCCAACCAAATACGAGTGGCTTGTCCATTGCCTTCCCTAAAAGGATGCGCCACATTCATATCCGAGTACTTATCAATAATTTCATCAAATGTTTCTTGAGGTAATTTATCAATATATTCAAGTGTTTGCGCTAAAAAAATACGGGGCGCAAATTGAAAGTTTCCTTTCGCAATATTCACTTCTCGAATTTTTCCTGCAAAGTCGTAAATATCTTGGAATAAAAACTGATGAATATCAGATAAGCCTTGAAACGTCCCAATTTCCAGATTCTCTATTTTGCCAGACTCAAACAATTCTTTGGCTCTTTTTTCTAAAACCATGGATGAACGAACAAAAAATCTATCGAATTTTGTTTGATCATCCACTAAAAATATGCGAACAGTATGGCTTCATTCAATCCTGTTCTTACAAGTCAAAAGCATTGAATCGTCCTTGGACGATTCAACAAAAAAAGTAGTCGTTTTTGGACGACTACTAAGTTCTAAACATTCATTACCCAAAATCAATTTGGTCTAACATCGTTTCTCGACTAGCTTGATCTAATCCAAGATACGTTAAGGTCATGGCTTCACTTGAATGGTTTAATAAATCCATCACTAAACCAATATTATAGTTTGACTGCGTATAGACCCGATAAGCGCCTGTTTTACGCATGGTATGCGTTCCTAGATAGTTAATTCCTAAAAGATCACCAACACGTGCCATGACCTTATAAAATTGCTTCTCGGTGATGTGACGGTCTGGGTGAGTCGTTGAGGGAAACAACCACTCAGAATTAAGATTTTGTTGGACCAGCCAATCATGATAAATTAATAAATCTTGTTGGACAGGTTTCAAATATAACGTATTCGCTTTTCCTGTTTTTTGATCATGAATAAAAGCGGTTTGTTTAACCGTTCCATCAGGATTAAAGACATCTGATTTTTTAAGTTTCATGACATCACTTACCCTTAAGAGAGTGGCTTTCCCCACTTGAAAGATGGTGTAATTGCGACGCCCTGCACGAAAACTATCAAGCAAGGTATCTTGAACCATTTTTAAAATGTTTGAATCTTTGATGGGGAGGACGATTTGTTGCACCATAGTGAATTTACCACCTTTCAAATATAACTTTTTTTCCAGTCAGTTCAGCTAATTTTTTGATTTGATTGTATAAGCCTATTTTTGAAAAATTAACATACATATGGTATTTAGTTAGTTCTATTGGTTTAGTCAACTTCGTCCCTTGAGCTGATATATGTTCTCTATTACCAAGTATTTGTACGGTATTGGGTTCATTAGGACTCATTAAAGGAATCAATTTATCCAACTCTTCGGATAATACTAAATTAGAAACTAATTGCGTAAATACATCTCTATATGATTTCCCAGTATATAATGATTCTCCAAATATGATTGATATATGACTATTTAGAGTTGAGTTGTCACTATTATCTTCAGTTTGAATGTGTTCTGAATCAAATAAATCGATATTGGCAACATCATTCAATAGTTTTTCAACCTTATTCCATAATGACAGAGCTGAAAATTTGCTTAATTTATCAATATAGCTTTTATTTCCTTGAGTGCTATTATCTAAATCAATATTAGCAGTATTCATTTTTTCAATGATTAAACGTTCTAAAAGATCTAGTTGTGCTTTAGATAGATGCCGGTTCTGTTGCAAAGTTTTAAATAAAGAATAAAATCCCTTACGGTATCTATGATTTAAGCTGGGATTCCCAATAATACCTTGAT
>DXDB01000061.1 GCA_019115705.1 Candidatus Tetragenococcus pullicola
CTTTTAACAAACCCGAAGGTTTAAAAAAAGAAGCGTTCGACTTGCATGTATTAGGCACGCCGCCAGCGTTCGTCCTGAGCCAGGATCAAACTCTCATAATAAAAGTTTGTATCGATCATACACCTGATCGATTCTGCTCAAATAAAATTGATTTTGCTAGCTTTTGCTTGCATGTATTTGCTTCTATTAATAGAAGCTCCTTACACATTGGTTGTTTGCTTGCTTTGTTCAGTTTTCAAAGGTCTACTTTGTCGCTACAGCAACTTTTACATCTTATCAGACAGGAAAACAATTGTCAAGAAAAATATTTAAAAGTTTTTTTAACGTATGTTACGCTCTTGTCAGCGACTTGATTATCATAACAAGTGATATCTATAAAGTCAACAGTTTTTTCTTATTTTTTAAATTTATCTTTTACCTTTTTACTTTACGCAAATTTATAAATGAAATAAAAAATAGAACTATCAACTCATTAAATCTATCATGGATTTAAAAAATCGTCAACCAAAGAATTCGCTCTCCATTCATTAAAAAAAGGAATCCATCAGTTGTTTGTTCGTCTTTTATGAATGCAAGTGAAATCTTTTTGTTTTTTTATTTATAAAAGAGCTTTTTTACATACGTTTACTACCTTATAACAATTTATAAATCGTTTATTTTTCTAAAAAAAACTCTACAAATATAAAAAATATTTTGTAGAGTTTCACTCTTTATCTGAACTCATTCAAACAAAGGCATTCCTTCTATTTCATAGTCTTGTATGATTTTTCGAAATCCATGTGGCTCTTCCCAAGTATAGTCAAGGGGTATTTCTGATTTTTGTTCTTGTTCGGTTGTTTCAAAAACAAATAACGGCATGCTTGTCTGGTCTGTTTGTCCATTGGTTAATTCAACTAAATGACAATGTGAAATATCTAGCTTCACTTCTGTTTTTAAATAATCCAGAATATTAGCTAATCCTGTGCGATTATCCAAAAGATCGGTACAAACTAACTCTTCTTTTCCTTCTATTGAATGGACCAAAAACTTCTTCGATCCATTTTGCAAATGCAATATTACGGTTCCAGCAACTCTTTTATCTGTCAAAATCGCTCACCTCAGTTTATATTCCTTATATGTCCCCATCATATAACAACATACTTATTTTCGTCTACCAAACTTTTCAGAATTCCTAAACAAACTATCTTCATCCTTCCTCTTTTATTCTCACTCCTTGAGAACAGAGAAATAAATCAGTCTTTCTTACTGTTAAGCATCTCCATAGATTCGTGAATCCATTGCGGCATGCGATCGTGTATGGTTTGAAAACCAAAATTTTTATTTTTATTTGTAAAATAATATTTTTTATGCCGCAAAGAACCAAATGTATACCTTTTTTCTAATGTTCTTTTTGATAGACTAATTTTTTGAGTATACTCATCGATATCAATAATTTGTACTTTGACTGTCTCTCCAATCTTTAAAATATCATGGATACTTTTTGTATAACCTGATTGAATTTCTGAGATATGAATCAGTCCTTGGGTATGTTTATCTAGTGAAACAAAAGCACCATAGGATTGGATACCGGTGACTTTCCCTTCCAAGACATCACCAATTTTATAGGTCAAACTTTCATCTCCTTCTTTACAGTTTGCATTGTACCTAAAGTTTATTATACTAGGAAGTAAGGAAAAATAGAAGAGCTTCATCAAAAACATTAAGAAGCTTTTTAATTATTAAAGGAGGAATTACTGTTGAAAGAATTTGATACAATACTGGATCGCCATCATACCAATAGCGTAAAATGGGATACATTGAAAAAAAGTTATGGAACAAGTGATTTATTGCCACTATGGGTAGCAGATATGGATTTTAAAGCTCCTTTAGCTGTTCGACAAGCTTTATCAAGCTATATCGATCAGGGTATTTTAGGATATACTATTTATCCAGATTCATTATATAACGCCATTATTTCTTGGCAGAAAAGACGACACGATTTCGTAATTGAAAAAGAAGCTATTTTATTCAATAGTGGTGTCGTTCCAAGTTTGTCTCTAGCTGTGCAAGCCTATACGAATCCTGGAGATGCAGTAATGATTCATGATCCGGTGTATCCTCCTTTTGCGGCTGTTGTAAAAGAAAATGGTCGTAAACTTATTGCTAGTCCTTTAAAAACTGGTACAAGTTTTCAAATGAATTTTGAAGAAATGGAAAAACAACTTACTGAAAACCAAGTGAAACTATTTATCTTATGCAATCCACACAATCCAGGAGGCAGAGTTTGGACCAAAGAAGAATTAATACAAGTAGGAAAACTTTGTCAAAAACACCATGTTTTAGTTGTCAGTGATGAGATTCATCAAGATATTGTTTATGAAAAAGATTCTTTTACAACTTTTCAAAAGGCTGACCCTTCCTTCAAGGATTTTTCTATCGTGTTGACAGCTGCTACGAAGACATTTAATTTGGCAGGAATCAAAAATTCGATGATTTTTATCAAGGACCGTTCCTTGAAAGAAACTTTTCAAAAGACGCAACATCGCAACCACCAAGATGAAATCAATACATTTGGAATCATTGGGACTCAAGCAGCCTATAATCACGGCGAACAATGGTTAGACGATTTATTGGTTTACTTAAAAGAAAATATCGACTATACTTGTCAATTTTTTGAACAACATTTACCAAAAGTTAAGGTTTTACGCCCACAAGCTACTTATTTGATTTGGCTAGATTTTTCTGCCTATTCATTAACCGATCGTCAATTACAGAAAAAAATGATTCAAGAAGCAAAGGTCGTTTTAAATCCCGGCATTACTTTTGGTAGCCAGGGAGCTAGTCATATGCGCCTAAATGTTGCTTGTCCGAGAGCAACTCTAGAACAAGCTCTCACGCAAATTCTCACAGCTTTTAAAGAAGATTAAGAAAAACGAGATCTCTTATTAATTAGAGATCTCGTTTTTCTTATTCACTGATTGTAATCGACTCGATGACAACATCTTCATTTGGACGATCTTGGGCATTGCGTGGAACACTAGCGATTTTATCCACAATATCCATACCTTTTATCACATGTCCAAAAACGGTATGTCTAAAATCTAGCCACGGTGTACCACCCTTTTGATATCCTTCGATGATTTCTCCTGGAAACCCAGCTTCTTGTAATTGGCCCATCATTGTTTGAGGGACATTTTGATTATTGACAATAAAGAATTGACTCCCATTGGTATTGGGACCTGCGTTGGCCATTGATAGGGCACCACGTAAATTAAATAATTCTTGTGAAAATTCATCTTCAAATTTATCTCCGTAGATACTTTCACCGCCCATACCAGTACCCGTTGGATCGCCCCCTTGTATCATAAAATCAGGAATAACCCGATGGAAAATAATACCATCATAATATCCTTTTTTAGCTAATTCAACAAAATTTTTAACTGTTTTAGGTGCTTGTTCTGGAAATAGTTGAACAGAAATATCTCCCTTATTTGTTTTAATTTGAGCTTTCGGACCTTCTTGTTTCTCTAAATTTAATTGTGGAAACTGTGCCAAGACGATCTCCTCCTTCTTATTGGTAGTTTTATCATAACAGAAATCGCTAAGAATGCCACAACTAAATTTCTTTGCTATAATGAAACAAGTACATTCATTCAATAAAATGAAGGAGGCATTTTTATGTCGATTTACGATATAACAATTATTGGTGCTGGACCAGCTGGAATGTATGCTGCATTTTACGCTGGTTTACGAAACGCCAAAACAAAGATCATAGATACCCTTCCACAATTAGGAGGACAATTAGCCACACTTTATCCGGAAAAATATATTTATGATATTCCTGGGTTTCCTAAAATAAAAGCGAGTAAACTTGTCGAAAACTTAGAAAAACAATTGCGTACCTTTCCTCATAGTTATGCTTTAGGGGAAGAAGTGTTACAAATTCAATCGCAAGAAGAATGCATCGAAATAATTACCGATAAAGATGTTCATTTTTCAAAGGCAGTTATCCTTGCATTAGGCAACGGTCCCTTTCAACCTCGAAAATTACAGGTCTCTCAAGCCGAACGCTTTGAAGAAAATGGCATTGATTACTTCATTCCCGATTTGATGAAATATGCTGGAAAAAAAGTTGCGATTGCAGGAGGTGGCGACTCTGCCGTGGATTGGGCTTTAATGCTCGAACCAATTGCCAAAGAAGTTTCGTTAATTCATCGTCGAGCCGAATTTCGGGCACATGAATATAGTGTTGAAAAGTTAAAATCCTCCTCAGTTAACATCTTGACTCCTTATATCATTTCTGAGGTAAATGGAGAAGAACAGTTAGAAAGCTTATCTTTGCGGCATGCAAAAAGTAACGAACAAGTGGAAGTAAGTGTTGATCATCTAATTGTGAATTATGGATTCACTTCTTCATTGAAAGTCAACAATTGGGGCGTCGAAAGTACACGGCAAGGGATTTACGTTTCTTCCGATATGAAAACTTCTATGGATGGAGTTTATGCATGTGGTGACGTGTCTTTATACGATGGAAAAATCGATCTGATTGCCACTGGTTTTGGTGAAGCACCCACCGCAGTGAATAACGCATTACATTTTATTGATCCTAAAAAGCGTACTCAGCCAATTCATAGCACAAGCCTATACAAATAACTTTCTAATGTACCTACGTTCAAAAAAACTGTTTTTCCTTGCTCAATTTTACAAGCTAGTATAGCATAGAAAGTAAGAAATACATTTTAGAAAGAGGTTTTTTTATGGCGAAAGAAACAAAAACTTTAGAAGAAAAAGCCCGTCAATTATTACAAGAACGTGGCGTCAGCGTAAAAGATATTACCAAATTAGTTTTATTTTTACAAAAAAAATACCTTCCCGAACTCACTTTAGAAGAAGCAAGTGAAAGCGTAGATGCCGTTTTATCAAAACGCGAAGTCCATAATGCTATCTTGACAGGTATCCAATTAGATATCTTAGCGGAAGAAAAAGCCTTGATTCAACCTTTGCAAGATATTATTGAAGAAGATGAAGGTCTATATGGAATCGATGAAATTATGGCTTTATCGATTGTCAACGTTTATGGTACTATTGGCTTTACCAACTATGGGTACATTGATAAAGTAAAGCCAGGTATTCTTGCTGACTTAAACAGTCATGAAGATAATCATGTTCATACCTTTTTAGATGATATTGTTGGTGCCATTGCCGCTTCTGCAGCAAGCAGACTCGCTCATAGTTATCCTGATAAAGCCCACGAAATCACCCAATAAGTGACTTACACAAAAAGAGAGAAACGAACGACTGAATTCGTCCGTTTCTCTCTTTTTAGTTTTTTAGTAAAAATCAGTTACTTGCTATTTTTTTCGTAGAGACTTGCCTTTTGCCGAGTAAAAAAAACAAAAGAAAAAAGACTTCAATTAATAGAAAAAACAAAACAAAGCAATGCATGAAAAAAGTTTCGGGTAAGACGTTAATAATAGGATCAGTTACTGGGTCAAACAACCAATCATCATTTGTAAAAAACAGCTCATGAAATGTTACAAAAAAACGATCAAACCCCATCAACATAATGACTCCAAAAACGACAGGAAGAATCATTCCCCATTGAAAAGGTTGGTATAACTTAAAAAACCGCTTCGTCTTTTTAAGGTGACGTAAAAATAAAAAACTAGGTATGACTGTTATAAAAAGGATCGCATAATCCAGCAGAAATAATTTTTTTACATCATAAAAGTGGCCAGCTCCAGCCTGTGACATTGGAAAATCTGGCAGGGACAATTCTGTGACCCATGGTTTATTCAAAAAATCTAACAACAAGTGGTAATTGTGCAGTAGTTGCTCTTTAGACACATCTGTTTGTTCTAAAATATTTAAATGTGAGACATCCCAGATATAAAGTGGCCGAAAGTTGATTGTAATAGCGATTGCTAAACTAATCAGCATAAGAAATAAACAAATCAAGCCTATTGTCTCTAATAAACGAAGTGAACTTATTTTTTTCATTTGTCAAATTTCCAATCATCTAAACTATCAATTACAAAAGTAGGCGCCTTAGGAAGCGTGGGAACTGCTACTTTTGGTGTAAAACCTGTTAGAACCAATAAGGTATCGATACCATTATTAATTCCTGAACAAATGTCTGTTTCATAATTATCACCGACCATCAAGACTTCTTCTTTCGTACCCCCAAGATGTTCTAAAGCTTTTTGCATGATGATTGCTTCTGGTTTACCGATAAATATTGGTTTTGTTTGTGTTGCTGTTTCAACCAGACTGATTAAAGCACCTGCTCCTGGCACTAGACCACGTTCATTGGGTAAATTTTTATCAGGATTGGTCCCGATAAATTTGGCTCCTTTTTGAATCGCTAACGTTGCTACAGTCAGTTGTTCATAAGTAACTTGTGAGTCTAATCCTACAACGACATAATCCGGATTTTTCTCTTCCCAAATAAAGCCTGCTTCTAAGATCAAATCGATCAATCCAGCCTCACCGACCACATACACCTTATTTCCATTGGCATCATCTTTCATAAAATCAATGGTGGCCAGACTAGCTGTATAAATCGTTTCTTTTTCCACATGGATATCAAATTCATTGGCTAATCGTTGTTGAACGGTTGTTGGACTTTTGGTCGTATTATTGGTTACAAACATAAAAGGAATTGCTTTTTTTTGCAATCGTTCCACAAATCGTTTTCCTGCTGGAATAGGTTTTTTCCCCAAATAAATTGTTCCATCTAGATCAATCAAATAACCATTATATTTCATTAAAATTACTCATTCCTTTGACGAATCGTGAACCCTTTCCCGTGATCTTTTTTCTCCGATTCTTTTGTATTCTTCTTGGGTTTATTTTTTGGTTTGTTTTTCACTTCTTTTATTTTACGGTCACCGTCGACTTCTCTTTTTTCAAAGGTATGTGCTGACCGTTGTTTCTTTTTCTTTTTTGGACGGTTGTTGGTTTTTTTGCCACGCTTTTCACCAAGACGAGCAATCACAAAATAAGCACATCCAAAATTACAAAATTCATAAAGATAATCTTCCAATGTATCAATACGTTGATCCGGAGCCGCTTTACGATTGGTTGCTTCAAAAAATCCTTTCAATCGAAGCTGTTCGAACCCCCAATCTCCCACCACATAATCATACTTTGCTAAAACATCGCTGTAGCGTTCTCCCAATCGTTCTGGATCAAAGCCTTCACGATAATTAACAAGCAGTTTATATTTGCGTTTCCCGATCATCAGTTCGTCATTTTCTAAAACTTGAACCGTTTCTCCTTTTTGCTTTTGAGTCTTTGGATCATCGTCCACGATTTCTTCCAAAACAGCTGCGACTTCATCAGTTAAACTCTTTTCTTTTTGGGACATTTCTTCACCACCTTAAATTATTATACCTTGTTTCTAATCACTTGTGTACTAATAGTGCGATCCAAACTCAGACAAAGGAAACTTCTGACTTAAGTGGTCACCCAGAACAGTCCGAATAAACTCAGGAAATAAAAATTCATGCGTTCCTGCAATTTCGATGGTTGGAAAAAAAGGAGCAAACATCAAATGATCAACCGTTGTAAAACAATACTCTTTTGTTTCATCAATGGATTTTCCCAGCCACAAGACGTCATGATTAATTTTATCATAAGTTATTCCGGAATAAACAATTTCTCCAAATATTTTCCCACGAAAACCCATGCCTACCACAGGAAATCCTCGTAAAAAAAGGCGATTTTTTTCCATTTCCAGAATAAGACGTCTCATATCCTTTCCTTTCAATGTCACTTTGATTAAGTGCATTGGATGTGGCAAAATGTGATGAAGTTCGTCTTGATCGACATATCCTTTTGGTAAATTGTCTAAAAACAAACCAGTATTTAATATAGCAACTTTTGTTTGTCCTCTTTTCTTAACAGCTTCTAAGGTTTCTAAAATCAAGGAGCCTTCTTGAAGATCTAGTGTAAGATCATGGGGAAGCCAAGCTACCTTTTTTTCTTGCAACAATTGATGGCCTAATGTCATATAATCTGTAATCTCTTGCGAATCTTCAGGGTGTGCTGACATTTGAGCAACTTTAAAAGTCTGGGCCTGTTTATTTTTTATGCGGTGATGATCTACTTCCAAAAGCACTTCTCCTACATAATTGCCAAATTTTCCAGCCGCCGCTAATTGAACCCCATTCCTCTTTTTTCCAGCGACGAATAAATGATGGGTATGTGAGCCAATAATAACATCAATTGTTGGGAGTTCAGTTGCAATCAGCTGATCTTCTTCAATACCTAAATGACTCAACAAAACAATTACATCGACTTTATTTTTGAGTTCTTGAACAAGTTTTGGTAAGATTTCCTTCCACGAACGGATATCCCAGCCGTTCGGAGAATACGTTAAAGGAAAAGCAGCTGTTAAGCCAATAAAACCAATTTTTGTTCCTTGACCAGTTGTCACTACTTTACTTGCTTTTGCCCATTTTGGTAGCTGTAATGTTTGCTTATCGAATAAATTCGCCAAAATTACTTCAAAGGTCGCTTCATCATAAAGGTGATTTAAAACTGATTTTGCATTTCCTACCCCTTCGTTATTGCCAATAGTAACTAAATCATAATGCAATGAATTCATCATGGTTACATTGGCTTTTCCATCTGTTGCCTCGGTTAATGGATGCCATCGATCAGAAAAATCACCCAAATCTACCGTATAAACAGTTTCATTTTCGCTTGCTTGTTGCTTTTTTTGAACAAAACGTCTAATTTTAGGCCAATTTTCAAAGTGAGAGTGTAAATCATTGGTATGGATAATCCGAATTTGTTCCATCTTGTCCCTCGATTCTTTTTAACAAATTCATTTTTAAAGACAGAAAAAGACAGGAGCATTTCACCCTGCCTTCTTCAAATTATGTATCGGACACATGAGAGCCGCTGCTTAATGATTAGAACAATTGTCATTTATTGAAAAAAGCTGTCATAGCAACGGTTAAAGGACTTTATATTTTTAATTTTGTGCCATGAATCGGCACCGATTGACAATTTTCTTCCCACTTTTTACCCACTTTTTTAGTACTTTATAAAATAACAAAGATAAACGTGGTGACGAAAATGGAAAGCTATTATCAAATTAATAGTATTTTAGCATAGAATGAAGCAGAAGAAAATCCCTGTCGGAGTGACAGGGATTTATTGGTTTACTAATTAGATACCACTAGAATAAACAATATCACCAATTTTTTCTAAACTAATCATCATAGGGTACAAATTCAACCTTTCCTCATCATCTGAAAAAGTGATAAATTCAAATCCCAATGCCTGGTAAAATTCTGTAGCTTCATACAATGCATCAACATATATAGAATTAATTGGCAGATTGTACTCCAATCGCATGGTTAATACATCCTTATAAATCGTTGCCATCATAGTAGCTCCTATTTTCTTTCTTTGCATCTCCTCGACTACACCAAACCGTTGGATTTCTAAGACGGGGAAATCTTCAATTCCCAAAGGATTGATAAAATCATTCAAAAAAAGAGCATCAAATTTTGAATATCTTTTTAAATATCTGATATTTAAACTTTTAAATGAAAGAGTATAAAAACCGACTATTTCTTCTTTTTTTTCGTCAAATAACACTGTTGAATTCCCAGCTCCACAGTTTTCCAAATCTGAAGCTTGGTTATGAAAAAAAATCATCTAATATATCATTACCGCAATTAAAATTCGTAATCCACTCTTGTTTTAATAATGAGTTATAAAATATTCTTTGCATAGTTAAACTTTTTTGAGAACAGCTGTAGTGTTTTTTATCAAAGATGATGCGTTATGAACACTCTTTTTATAGT
>DXDB01000062.1 GCA_019115705.1 Candidatus Tetragenococcus pullicola
AGAATAAAACCAAACCCATCTTAGGCAATATGAATATGTCTGAGAGGTCATAGGAGGCTCTCTGAGACGTTCTAGGAATAATCTGGTAAAGTTATGGGGGAGTAGAAGAGGCGATGGGAGAGGTAGGGTATATTCTCATTTTTGTTGGAGTTGACCATAATTTAGATAACGCTGTTAAGGCGGAATCCTCATACCTCAACGTTTGAATTTTTTAGCAGATGATAATTTTAATCCTCATAAAATAGGTCTGCCCAAAATTGGACACATCTTTTTTGTTTGTACTGACCCCAATTTTGCGCCGAGCTAATTTTGTTTGTAATGAGCTGAATTTTCAGCCGATTTAATTTTACTCCAAAGGTGTCACATTTCGTTACTCCCTTATCCTCTTCATTAACATGTTTAACTTACCATCTAAAACACTCTGAGAGCATAAGAAAAGACCACATACTCATAATGAATACATGGTCTGGGGAGTTTATCTTTTAAGTTTTTTAAATAGGGCGATGAAAGTATCTATTGTATCTGAATCATATCCACTCAACCACAATAATTTTCTCTGTTCATTGTAAGTTAGGTCAACATCTTCAAACAATGGCTCTAATCGTCTGTAATTGGCTCTCATAAAGCTTTTAGATTGCTCTAGGTCTTCTTGTATATCTTTCATAGATACCGCCTCAATTCACTTGCCACTTGTTCTGTGTCTAAGTAAAGGTATTGAGTTGTAACGGCTATATCTGAATGTCCTAGTGCCTTAGATATTAATGGAACTGATGCACCATGTTTCAGTAGATTAGTAGCAAAACCTCGTCTTAAAGCATGAGGATTGATATTTTCTAATCCTGTCATTTTGGAATAAATGGAGAGCCTTTTTCTAATGGCGTTATTGGAATAAGTAGGTTGAATAGTGTTCCCAAACTTATTAATGAATACTAGGCTATTTCTTTTTTTGTTCTTGTGTCTAATGGTCTTATTCTTCTGTATAAGAGTTTCTAGGAGCGATAAGGTAACTTCATCAACTGGCAATTTTAATAGCTCATGATTCTTCATTACATCGCCTGTTAAGTCTAAGCATTGATTCTGAAAATCTATATGTTCTTCTTGCATAGTTGCAATCGTTCCTAGTCTTAATCCACATCTATACATCAAAAGGATAGCACAAGCGTCTCTAAGCTCAATGAAATTGGTTAAATCTAGCATAGATAGGAGTAGTGCTACATCTCGTTCACTAGCACAAGGCTTCACTTTCTTATCTACCTTAATTGTTATGTTCGCCCAAAATCTTTTCTCTACCCATCCATTATCATAGAATTTGCCTAGAATAGCTTTTAAGGCTTTTAATCTGATTCTCTTAGTACTTGCTTGGACATCCATAGAATCTAACCAACTATAAATGGAGTCTAGTGTGATTTCGTCTATATAAGTCTGATTAGTTGTCTTAGTGTAACTGTTCATATACCGTTTATAATCTTCTATGGTTCTGTCTCGTCTTCCTAAAGCTTCCATTTGCCTTGTAACAACTTTCAAAGCATAATCAATAAGAATATGTTGTGTTGGTAGTGACTCGTTTCTGTCCATCATAAATAGTTCATTGCTTACTTGTCTCATATTCATCCCTCATTCCAATTTTAGTTGAGTTTGAAGTGAGTTCTTAATCAAGTCCATAAATAAAAAACCTTATAAAACATTGACTTAGCAACATTCTATAAGGAATTAATTATTAGTTTTAGTAAACTTATCAACCCATGACCGTTCGCTTAGAAGGCGAATGCTCTATCCAGCTGAGCTACTGTGACCAATTGTTTGACAACAAAGATAATTATATGAAATCTATATAGGAATGTCAAACTATTTTAGAGTTTTGTTTAAAATAATTTGATGCAAATAATTTGATGTCTAGAGAAATGTTTTCGATTTTTTGAAACGCATTTCTCAACATCTATTGAATAGTTATAATCTGCTGTTTAGACTGTTTTGGTAAAATTTTATATCTCAATTGTTTCTTTATTCTTTGAAATCAGTGCAATACCATCCCCTAGTGGAATAAGTGTCGTTGTTAAATCAGGGTGATGGTTAATGACCTCTAAGAATTGGTTGAGTTTGCGATGAATCCCACGATTTTTGCGAGGAATTTCTTCGACTGGGTCTAAAATCGTGCCCCCTTGAAAAATATCATCAACCATGAGTATACCATCTTGTTTTAATAGTCGCATACAATCAGGTAAAAATTCAAGATATTTTGATTTGGCGCTATCCATAAAAATAAAATCATAAGGATCTGTCAAAGTTGGTAAAATATCAGCTGCTTGTCCTTCTAATAAAGTAATCTTATCTTCTAATCCTAGTTTTTGATAAGTTATTTTGGCAGCTTGAATCATCTGATCATAGCGATCAATCGTGGTTACATGTCCATTATCAGTAAT
This sequence comes from Candidatus Tetragenococcus pullicola, assembly GCA_019115705.1. Lineage (GTDB taxonomy): Bacteria > Bacillota > Bacilli > Lactobacillales > Enterococcaceae > Tetragenococcus > Tetragenococcus pullicola. The sequence continues at coordinate 2,421 of DXDB01000062.1, forward strand.
CGTTTGTGCCATTAAACTAGAAGAAAAACCAATGGCCGTACCAATTTCTAAAATATTTGTAGGGTTTAAATGTCTTAATAAAAACTGCAAAAAAACAACCGTTTCGTGTGGGATGATAGGGACACCGTCTTCATAAGCTTGACGTTCAATCTCTCCAAGTTTTCCAGGAAGTTGTTTTTGTTCGTGACGTAAGTAGTCGACAAGTTCTGGCTTGACGACTGGGCGATGCATCATTTCATTTTGCATGGGGATCCTCCTTGCTTTAAAAAGCTTGTTATTTCTATTATATGAATTTTTCAGTTTATCTGCAATGGATTCATTTAGTGATTATTGAGAAAAGTAAAAAAATAAAATTCATTGAAACCGTTGACAGAATGAAAAGCTTATATTATAGTATATGTACGGACAACTTTGAAAGGAAAAACTGTTTATGAAACCTAAATACGAACAACTTGCAGACAACTTAAGAAAACAGATCCTTTCTGGTGTTTATCAAAAGAATGAATTAATTCCTTCTGAGAATAAATTGCAAGAAAAATATGGCTTAAGTCGTTATACAGTTCGTCAAGCTATTGGAGTTTTAGTGGAAGAAGGTCTTTTGCGAAAAGAACGAGGAGCAGGGACTTTTGTTTCAAAAATCGATCAGGGAACAAAAACCATCGGCGTCATTATGACTTATTTATCAGATTATATATTTCCTTCCATTATACGTGGTTTAGAAAAAGAATTGTCACAACAAGGGTATTCCCTAATTTTAGGAACAACCAATAATGATCCAGACCAAGAAAAAGCTTGTTTAAAACGAATGTTGAATCAAAAGGTAGATGGTTTTATCATTGAGCCTACAAAAAGCAATCAGTATAATCCGAATCTTGCCTATTATAGTATGATTAAAGAACGAAATATTCCTGTTTTAATGATTAATGCCTATTATGAAGCTTTGGAAGTTCCTCATATTTGTGTGAATGATACTAAATCTGGTTACTTGGCGACAAAATATTTACTTAATCATCATCATGAGCACATCTTATTGGTGACTAAAATTGATGACTTGCAAGGAAAATACCGCTTGAAAGGATTTATTAAAGCTATTCAAGAATGTGGGAAAACTTTCGAGCCCGAAGATATTATCACTTACACAACTGAGTCACGTGAAGAAATGATTGCAAAAGTTGTTAAGCGTTTTGAGAAGGCTCAAAATGTGCCTACTAGTATCGTAGCCTATAATGATGAAATGGCAACTTCATTGATTCAAGCACTATTAGAAAAAGGTTACAAGGTTCCAGAAGATGTTTCCGTTATCGGAAATGATGATTCTGCGTTAAGTCGAAATGGTCAAACAAAATTGACGACTTTCACCCATCCAAAAGAAAAAATGGGTGAACTCGCAAGTCAATATATTATAAAAGCAATTGAAGGACAACAGATTGACAGTTTTTATTTTGAACCAAAAATTGTGGAACGAGAATCTGTGCGTTCAGTTGATAAAAAGTAAAGGAGAGAAAGAAATGGCGGTAAACGAAGAGATTCAGCAAGAGAAGACTTTTTTAGGAATTGAATTTGGTTCGACACGAATCAAAGCTGTTTTGATCGATGAAAACTTCCAGACAATCGCATCTGGTGGCTTTGATTGGGAAAATCAATTGCAAGATGAGATGTGGACGTATTCGATTGATTCAATTTGGGAAGGCCTGCAAGCAAGTTATAAAGAAATGGCAGATTCCTTTAGCAAAGAATATGGGAGTCCTTTAACGACAATTGGAGGCATTGGTTTTTCGGCAATGATGCATGGGTACATGGCCTTTAATAAAAAGGATGAGTTATTGGTTCCCTTTCGAACTTGGCGAAATTCGACCACTGGCCAAGCTGCCAAAGAATTAACCGAGCTCTTTCAATATAATATTCCTGAACGCTGGAGTATTGCTCATCTTTATCAGGCTATTTTAAACAAAGAAGAACATGTCGCTGATGTGACTTTCTTTACAACCCTAGCTGGGTATGTTCATTGGCAATTAACTGGAGAAAAAGTTTTGGGAATTGGTGATGCTTCAGGAATGTTTCCAATTGATACGACAACTAAAAGTTTTGATGGGAAAAGGATTGCCCAATTTGATGAACTAGTAAAAGCTAAAAATTATCCTTGGCAATTAAAGGAATTGTTCCCAACAGTTTTAGTTGCTGGACAAGAGGCTGGTCAACTGACAGAAAAGGGAGCGAAACTATTAGATCCGACAGGTACCTTACAAGCTGGTATTCCTTTTTGTCCTCCTGAAGGGGATGCAGGAACGGGGATGACAGCTACCAACAGTGTGGCTGAACGAACCGGAAATGTTTCGGCTGGAACCTCTGCTTTTGCGATGATTGTCTTGGAAAAACCAATGGAAAAAGTTCACCCAGAAATCGACTTAGTAACTACGCCTTCAGGAAGTTTGGTTGCGATGGTGCATACGAATAATTGCACGTCTGAAATCAATGCTTGGGTCAAATTATTTAGAGAATTTGCTGATTTAACGGGGAATAAAATCTCTGACAATGATTTATTTGCCACTTTATTTAATCAGGCCTTAAAAGGTGACTCAAACGGAGGAGATTTACTTTCCTATGGCTATTACTCTGGCGAAAATATTACGAATTTAACAGAAGGTCGTCCTTTATTTGTACGTAAACCAGACAGCAACTTCAATTTAGCAAATTTCATGCGGATGCATTTGTTTAGTGCTTTTGGAGCGATGAAAATTGGCATGGATATTTTGGTATCTGAGCAAGTTGAAATCGACTCGATTGTAGGACACGGTGGCATTTTCAAAACACCTGAAGTCGCACAAAAAATATTAGCTGCCGTTATGCAGGCACCGGTAACCGTCATGGAAACTGCTGGTGAAGGAGGTGCTTGGGGGATTGCTTTATTAGCTGCTTATATGATTGAGAAAAAAGCAGATGAAAGTTTAGAAGAATACTTAAATAAGAAGGTATTCGGTGGTGCCAAAGGAATTACGATTGCGCCAGAACAAGAAGATATTGATGGGTTCAATGAATTCATGAAAGACTATCAAGGCGGTTTACCAATCGAACAAGCAGCAGTCGATCATTTTAATTAAGAAAGAGGGGCTTATTTTGTTAGAAGCATTAAAAGAAGAAGTTTTTCAAGCTAATTTGGATTTACCTAAACATGGATTAGTCAAATACACCTGGGGCAATGTCTCGGCAGTTGATCGAGATAAAAAGTTATTTGTTATAAAACCTAGTGGTGTTGATTACGAAACGATGAAAGCCAGCGATATGGTGGTTTGTGATTTTGACGGAAATGTTGTTGAAGGAGAAATGAATCCATCTTCTGATACACCAACACATGCCATCTTGTATCAAAATTTTCCTGAAATCGGTGGAATTGTTCATACGCATTCGACTTGGGCTACGGCTTGGGCACAAGCTGGTTTAGATGTTCCTGCTATGGGGACTACGCATGCCGATACGTTTTACGGTTCGGTTCCTTGCGCCCGTTACTTGACGCAAGCAGAAATTGATCGAGGCTATGAGGCAGAAACTGGAAATGTGATTGTTGAAACCTTTAAAGAAAGAGAAATTGATCCAATGGCAATCCCTGCTGTTTTATTGCACGGTCATGGACCATTTACTTGGGGAAAAGATGCTGCCAGTGCCGTCATGAATTCAGTTGTACTAGAAGAAGTGGCAAAAACGGATTTTGTTGCTCGTCAATTAAATAGTTTTTCAGAAGAATTACCACAACGTGTTTTAGACAAACATTATTTACGTAAACATGGCGAAAACGCCTATTATGGGCAAAACAATAAATAAAAGAAGGGACGTTTTATAAGATGTTAGAAGTTGGCAAAAAAGAATTTTGGTTTGTAGTAGGTTCACAACACTTATATGGAGAAGAAGCCTTAAATTCAGTAAGAGAAGATGCTCAAAAAATGGTAGATGGTCTAAACGAAAGTGGGAAATTTGCTTATCCAATCGTTTTACAAGACTTAGCAGTAACTGCTGATGTCATTACCGATATCATGAAAGAAGTTAATTATCGTGATGAAGTAGCGGGTGTGATTACTTGGATGCACACATTTTCTCCTGCTAAAATGTGGATCCGTGGTACGAAGCTTTTGCAAAAACCTTTGCTTCATTTAGCGACGCAATTTAATGAAAGTATTCCTTGGGACACCATCGATATGGACTTTATGAATTTAAATCAATCGGCACATGGCGACCGGGAATATGGCTTTATCAATGCCCGTTTGAACAAAAAAAATAAAGTCGTTTTCGGTTATTGGAAAAATGACGATGTAAAAGAACAAATTGCTCGTTGGATGGATGTTGCAGTAGCTTATAATGAAAGTTTCAATATTAAAGTCGCTCGTTTTGGTGACAACATGAGAAATGTTGGTGTTACTGAAGGTGATAAAGTTGAAGCACAAATCCAATTAGGTTGGACCGTTGATTATTTTGGAATTGGTGATTTGGTTCAATATATCGATGCTGTGACAGATGAAGAAGTGAATGCTTTATTTGCAGAGTATAAAGATTTGTATGACTTTGATTATGGTGACTATGACCATAAAACTTGGGAAGATCATGTGAAAGTTCAAGCGCGTCAAGAAATCGGTATGCGCCGTTTCTTAGAAGCTGGGGGCTATAGTGCCTTTTCTACAAACTTTGAAGATTTATATGGTATGCAACAATTACCAGGACTTGCAGTGCAACGTTTGAATGCTGAAGGTTATGGCTTTGCTGGTGAAGGTGATTGGAAAACAGCCGCCATCGATCGTTTAATGAAGATTATGAGTCATAATGAAAATACTGGCTTTATGGAAGACTATACCTATGAATTGGCAAGTGGCAAAGAAGCCATTTTGGAATCTCATATGATGGAAGTTGATCCAACTTTGGCTATCAATAAACCAAAAATCGTTGTTTCACCACTTTCAATGGGTGATCGCGAAGACCCTGCTCGTTTAGTATTTGATGGTAAAGCAGGCGATGGGGTTGTCGTTTCAATGGCCGACTTTGGTACACATTATAAATTGTTGATTAATGAAGTCGATGCCTTCACACCAGAAGAACAAGCACCAAACCTTCCAGTGGCACGTGTCATGTGGACACCACAACCTAACCTTTATGACGGCGTCAAAGCGTGGATCCAAGCGGGTGGTGGACACCACACTGTCTTATCCTTGAACTTGACCACTGATCAAATCGAAACATGGGCTAAATTAGTAGATCTTGAAACAGTCGTCATTAAATAAATTTAAAAATAGTCTTGGGAAGTTTTCTTTCTGAGGCTATTTTTTTGTAAATGCTCAAATGAATAGTTGACTTTTTAAGTTTCCACCAAAAATTTCAAAACAAATTGAGTTGTTTCCTCTAACTAGGTACAATGACAAGGTAATGAGAACGGAGGAACAATAATTATGAAGATAAAAAAAGGTTGGAACAAGATACTATTGCTTGGATTTGTAGCCTGCTTGAGTACTTTTAGTCTTTCATCAGCTTTTGCAGATACTACAGAAAAAGCAAAAGATGAGGGCTGGGATATTCCTAGCGTCGCTTTAGGCAATGGACTAACTGAAGAAGAACAAACGCAAACCTTAGAAAAATTAAAGGTCACCGAAAAATCCTATAACACTTTTTATGTCAATGGCGATGATTTGGTGAAATATGTGACTGATATTGATTCTTTTACCTCTGAATCAAAAGCCTATTCCAGTGCTTATATGGTTCGAACAAAAGAAGGTTCAGGTGTCAATGTAAGTATCGAAACGCCAGATACTATTACTTCGCGTACCGAGGCCAATTATCGCAATGCAGCAATCACCAGTGGAGTTTATGATGCTGATATTCGGATTGCCTCTGTTAGAGTCATGGATGGTAGTGGTGCTTTGGCTGGTATCTATAAAATCTATGATGAGGTAGACCCGGCTGAAAGTGAACAAGAGGAAAACGAACGAACTCAAAACCGTGAAGTTGCGCAAGAAGAAAGTGCGGTCGTTTCTGAAATTTCCGAAGAGAATAAAGAAAAAGAAGATTTTTCAGATGATAATTTAGCAGTGGCTCTAGCCGATATTAAACTAGAATTACAAAATATTAGAGACGAACTGTCAAAAATGAATGAAGAAGAAGGCAAGGCTCGTGTCAAAGAAGTTGTGGTTGAACAAGTCAACAATCAAGGCATGGGAGATGTGATCAACGGAGATCAAATCAACTCCTTGACCAACATTATGTATAACTTCTCTCAAGCTCCAGCCATAAATGACCAAGAAATTTCGAAACAATTGACTTCTTTAAAAGATGATTTAATGGAAAACGGAAAAGACTTTTTAAACAATACCAAAGAAAAATTAACTAGTGAAGAATCCCAGAGTTTCTTTGCCAATCTTTGGGATTCAATCCGTACCTTTTTCCAAAACTTATTTTCATAAGAAATAAAACAGTTGAGCTTTGGAAAGTTCAACTGTTTTGTTTCTTAAACTGATATTTTTTGTTTCATCGGTTGTTACTATTCTTTATAAAATAAAGTAAAATAAAGTAAAATAAAAGAAACAGGAGGAAATGAGATGGGAAAATTTGAAATTAAAGAAGATTTTTATTTAAATGATGCTCCTTTTAAGGTTATTTCAGGAGCTATCCATTATTTTCGTGTCGTCCCTGAATATTGGCGCGATCGATTAGAAAAGTTACGATTGATGGGATGTAATACGGTAGAAACCTATGTTCCTTGGAATCTTCACGAACCACAAGAAGGAACATTTGACTTTAGCGGGCGGTTAGATTTACGTAAGTTTATTCAAATTGCTCAAGACGTTGGCTTATATGTCATTTTACGACCTGCACCATATATCTGTGCAGAATGGGAATTTGGGGGCTTACCATATTGGCTCATCAAAGATCCTAAAATGAAGGTACGTGTAAGCTATCCCCCTTATTTAGAAAAAATCGAACATTATTTTGAACGCCTTTTTAAAGAAGTTGTTGATCTTCAAATAACGCATGATGGTCCAATTATCATGATGCAAGTTGAAAATGAATACGGAAGTTATGCAAAAGATAAACCTTATCTTTATTTTTCAGCAGATTTGATGCGAAAAAATGGTGTGGACGTGCCCTTTGTGACTTCTGATGGACCTTGGGGGGACATGTTATTAAATGGCGCTATTTCTGATATCGCCTTACCGACAATCAATTGTGGGTCTGATATTAAAGCAAATTTTGATCGCTTACGAGCTTTTCAAGGTAAAAAACAACCGTTGATGGTTATGGAATTTTGGATTGGTTGGTTTGATGCTTGGGGAGATAGCGGACACCATACGACGTCGACTGAAGATGCCGTGAAAGAATTGAAAGCTATTTTACATGAAGGTTCGGTTAATATTTATATGTTTCATGGTGGGACAAACTTTGGCTTTACAAGTGGTGCGAACTATTATGAAAAACTGGCACCAGATGTAACAAGTTATGATTATGATGCTCTGTTGACTGAGTGGGGAGAAATTACACCCAAATACGAAGCTTTCAGAGAAGCGATTGGTCAAGTAACGACACTGCCAGAGTTTCCATTATCTACCTCAATTTCAAAAAAAGAGTATGGAAAAGTTACCTTTAGTGAACGTGTTTCATTATTTGAAACTCTTAAGACACTCAGCCCATCGATTGATTCTCCGTATCCCTTAGCTATGGAAGATGTCGATCAAGGAACAGGGTATATTTTTTATCGGAGTCAACTAGGAAATGCTCGACAAGTATATGATTTTCGTTTGATTTCCTGTATGGATCGAGCGCATGTCTTTGTCAATAATCAATTAAAATTCATTCAGTACGACCATGAGATTGGTCAAAAAGAGACTTTTACGTTGACTCAACCACAAAATGAATTGGGAATTTTAGTAGAAAATATGGGGAGAGTCAATTATTCGGTGAAAATGAACCATCAGCAAAAAGGTATTCAAGATGGTGTGATGATCAATGATGCCTTCCAAAGTGAATGGGAGATTTTCTCTTTGCCAATGGATAATTTAGAAGCCATTAATTTTAACGGAGCATTTCATAAAGGGCAACCTAGCTTTACTAAATTTGAGATTAAAATCGAAGAACTGGGGGATACTTTTATTGATTTGACTGGATTTGGCAAAGGGTTTGTTACCGTTAACGGCTTTAATATCGGTCGTTTCTGGGAAATAGGGCCTCAAAAGCGCTTATACATTCCCGCCCCTTTATTGAAAAAAGGTCAGAATGAAATTATTGTTTTTGAAAGTGATGGTAAAACAAATGATTCCATCTTCTTAACTGATGAGCCTGATTTAGGCGCACCCATCAAATAAATAGCTAAGCTAGCCTTCTTTGTTTAATCAATAAGAAGGCTAGCTTTTTCATGGACGAACGCTAGTCTTAATACAATTGTCGAAATTTTTTAGGTGTGTACTGTGTTTTCCTTTTAAAAACATCAATAAATTGACTAACAGATTCAAAACCAACTTTAATAGCAATCGTTTGAATCGGTAAGTCGGGTTGATTGACCAAAAGTTCTTTAGCATGACGGATCCGAATATCAATAAGGTATTGATAAGGACTTTGACCAACAAATTTTTTAAATAAGCGACTGAAATATTGTGGACTGATGTATAATTCTTGTGCTATTTGTTCAATAGTTAAATTTTCTTGAAAATTTGCTTGCATTTTTTGTAAACCTGGCGTGACGTATTTCTTGAATAAAGCATGTTCTTCAACAGGTTTTTGCCCTTGACTAAGCATGGTCAAAAACCGATAGCAAGCCACAGAGAGTTCAACAGAGTTTTTTTCTTGTTTGTGTAAATGAATCATATGGTCGATTTCAACCTGATAAGAAAAATTAGAAGTATTTTGTGCTAAAATAAAGGTTTCAGATGGAATAATTTTTCGAAAATCATTTTTCAATCTGCCATCAAAGGTCACAAAGTTGGTTTGCCAATCGGAAGTTTTGGGATAATAACCATGAGCAACAAAAGGCGCAATCAATATTCCTGCTCCTTTTGTTAAGACAATCGTTTGATTTTCAATCCAAATTTCTCCAGTGCCATTTTCGGTTTGTAACCAATGATAAAGAGGGTGGCCGGAAGCTCGTTGAACACTCACTTGATTCCAGTTATTTCCAATACTTTCTATGGTAATTGGAACGTTTTGTCCAGCATTATTAAAATAAATAGGCATAAATATCTCCTTTGTTTCGTAATCTTATATTTTTCAGTTTATCATATTATACAAATTTTGTCTGTTTGCGATTACAATAAGAATGAAAGAAAAAGTTTCATTCTTAAAAATTGAAGCTTTGAAAATAAAATTATCATTAGGAGGAAAGAAAGTTATGAAAAAAATGAAACGGATGCTTCATGGTGGCGACTACAATCCGAATCAATGGGAAAAAGAAGTTTGGAAAGAGGACATGCGCATTTTTAAAGATGCAGCAATCAATTCCGCTACCATCAATGTCTTTTCATGGGCGAAGATTCAACCCAGTGAAGAAGTCTATTATTTTGATGAATTAGATGAAATCATTGAAATGTTGACCAAGGAAAACTATGATATCGTTTTGGGAACGTCGACTGCAGCGTTACCAGCTTGGATGTTTAAAAAATATCCAGAAGTAGGACGTGTTGATTTTGATGGTCGACAACATCGATTTGGACATCGTCATAATGCTTGCCCACACAGTTTAGTTTATCAAAAATATGCCACTCGTTTGGTTGAAAAACTGGCCGAACGCTATGGAGATAATCCACAGTTAAGCATTTGGCATATCAATAATGAATACGGTGGCGAATGTTATTGTGAAAAATGCGAAAAAGCTTTTCGTGTTTGGTTACAAAATAAATATAAAACCATCGAAGCTGTGAATAAAGCGTGGAATCTTGAATTCTGGGGTCATACCGTTTATGAATGGGATGAAATTGTTGTACCCAATGCTTTAGGAGACGGGATGGATGCCAATAATTCTGCCTTTGCGGGCCTTTCCGTTGATTATCGTCGTTTTATGTCAGATAGCTTATTAGACAATTTTAAAATGGAAAAAGCAGCCATTCGAAAATATGATCAAGAAACACCAATCACAACGAATTTAATGGGAACATTTAAAGGGCTGGATTATTTTAAATGGGCCAAAGAAATGGATATTGTTTCTTGGGATAACTATCCAAGTTACAACACACCATGGAGTAAAACGGCAATGACGCATGATTTGATGCGTGGTGTCAAAAATCGCTCGTTTATGTTGATGGAACAAACCCCAAGTCAACAAAATTGGCAACCGTATAACTCTTTGAAAAAGCCAGGACAAATGCGAGCTCAAAGTTACCAAACAATTGCTCATGGTGCCGACACGATTCAATATTTCCAATTACGTCGCTCTGTTGGCGGTTGTGAGAAATTTCATGGAGCTGTCATTGAACATGTGGGAACCGAAAATACACGTGTTTTCCGTGAAGTTTCTCAATTAGGCCACGAAATGCAGTCATTAGGTGATTCTTTGTTAGAAGCAAATAATCCTGCTGAAGTTGGTATTATTTTTGATTGGGACAATTATTGGGCATTAGAATATACCAGTGGTCCTAATAAAGATTTATCCTATGTTGATCAAATTCATCAATACTATCAATATTTTTATGAAAGAAATATTGCAGTTGACATGATTTCAGTTGATGCTGACTTTTCTAAATATAAAGTAGTGGTTGCACCAGTGCTTTATATGATAAAAGATCAAATGGCTGAAAATCTGGAAGCTTATGTAGAAAAAGGTGGGACGTTTGTGACTACCTTTATGAGTGGAATCGTGGATCAATCCGATAATGTTTTGTTAGGTGGTTATCCTGGACCACTTCGTAAATTGACGGGTGTTTGGGCAGAGGAAATCGATGCTTTGGCTCCAGAACAAAAAAATAATATTCAATTAGCGAGTGGCCAAAAAGGAGAAACCTTCTTATTAAGTGATATCTTGCATTTAGAAACTGCTGAAAGCTTAGGAGAATACACAAGTAACTTCTATAAAGGTTGTCCAGTTGCAACCAAAAATCATTTTGGAAAGGGACAAGCTTTTTATGTAGGGGCACAGATGGATACTGATTCACTTGCAGAAATTTTAGATCAAGTATGTTATGATGGTGATGTGAAAAAAGTTGTGGATGAAAAAACTAATCTTGAAATTACACGTCGTCAAAAAGATGGCAAAGATTTCTACTTCATTCTTAACTTTACAACAGAAGACCAAAAACTTCCTGAAACCTTTGACGGAAGTACAGATCTTCTAAAAAATGAAAGATTAAGTGTTGAAACAGTTTTACAACCTTATGATGTAGTGCTTGTTACAAAATAAGGAAAGTTGTTTTGACAGACAAGGAGCAGACTTATGATCAAGACAAAGTTTGGAACAATGCAAGATGGCAGTGAAATTTCAATCTATACCTTTGAAAATAAGCATGGATTGAAAATGGTAGTTAGTGATTTGGGAGCTCATCTCATAAATCTCTGGGTACCTGACAAAAATCAGCAGTTACAAGATGTTGTATTAGGATTTCCTTCTGTAGAAGACTACAAAAAGAATACGAATACCTATTTTGGAGCTATTGTTGGCCGCAATGCGAATCGCACGGCCGGAGCTCAATTTGAAATAGATGGTAAAATGTATCATATGCCTAAAAACGAAGGAGAAAATAATCTTCATAGTGGTCCTAATGGCTATCAAATTCGTTTATGGGAAGTCAAAAACTTTGATGAAGAAAAAAATAGTATTTCTTTCTTATTAAATAGCCCAGACGAGGATCAAGGATTTCCAGGCGATCTTTTATTAGAAGTGACATATACATTAACTGAAAATGATGAATTAGTGATTGCTTATAATGGCTCTAGTAATCAAAAAACTGTGTTCAACCCAACCAATCACAGCTATTTTAATTTAAATGGTCATACTAGTGGGGATGTTTTAGGTCATACATTACAAATGAATGCACCAGCTTATACACCTGTGATTGATGAACATTCGATTCCAACTGGTGAAATTGCATCTGTTGAAAATACTCCCATGGATTTTCGTTCACCAAAAACAGTCGGACAAGAGATTAATGTTGATTTTGATCAATTAAATTTTGCAGGTGGCTATGACCACAACTTTGCTTTTGATGAAAAAAGAGATAAAAATGCTGCGGCTGTTACCATGACAGGGGATAAAAGTGGCATTACCATGGAAGTCTACACCGATTTACCAGGTGTTCAAGTCTATACGGCAAATGGTGTAAATGATGTTGCTGGTAAAGAAGGCTTTATTTATCAAAAGAGAAGCGGTATTTGTATGGAAACACAATTTTTCCCAAATGCCATGAATGAGGCAAAATTTACTTCTCCTATTTTAGAAAAAGACCAGCCTATTCGTACAGAAACCACATTTAAATTCACCAAATAAAAATGAAAAACGCGGAAGAATGCTAGCATTCTTCCGCGTTTTTTTAACTGTAAAAAATCTTCACTTTAATATCTTGAGGATAATTTCCAAAAGATTTTCCAAATAAGGTACATCCCCCAACATTTTTGGCATCCTCTTTGACTTCTACACGCAACTTCCACAAGTCGATATCACTACCTCTTAAGTCGTCGATTGTCACATCAGACATGGGTTCACCGTCCATGTAAGTGCCATGATGCATGATTCGGATTGTTTTCAATAAGCCATATTGGTTTTGATTATCGGGATACCATGCTGGTGTATATTTTCCTCTGATATCCGCAAAATCACCAGGACTGGTCCAAGTACCTAGCTCCTTATCATTTAAGGAAAAGGTAATGTCTGATGGCCAGTTATTATTGGCGAAAGGAAATTCAGAAGAAATTTCCATCGATATTTCTAACATTTCCAAATGTTCCTCATGATTTAACAAGTTTGTTGTTTGATATTCTAGAAACCCTTCTGTAAACCACAGCAATTGTGCATCCATTCGTTCAGAAGCCATGAAAAATTTAGGCTCATCCACTAAACCAATAAAAAATTCATCAGTGGCTAAACCACAAGTCGGTTTGACTTTATAGTCTGTGTAATGACCAACTGGTATTGAACTTTCTTTGGTGTCGAAAGCATTAAAGATTTTTTCAGGAAAATTGATTTCAATTTTGTCGACTTTTAGACTCGAAATTTTTTGTTGACCGACTTTTTCGGTTTTGATCAAATCTGCTTTTTTAAGTTTGTTAATATGCATGGTAATAATCGCACTACTTAGTCCGAGGGCTTGGGCGATTTGTTTGACGTTCATTTTATTTTTAGAAAGCAGTTGGATAATTTTGATTCGTACCGGACTGGCTAGTGCTTCGTAGACCGGTAAAGCTTCTTCATTGATTTGTATTTGCATAGGCAATACCCCTTATCATTTATGTTTACTATAATTTTAACATATTTGTTAATTAAAAACTACTAAATTATTTAGAAAATAAGATAATTAACATTTATGCTTAT
>DXDB01000063.1 GCA_019115705.1 Candidatus Tetragenococcus pullicola
TTCTTGTTGTTCTTTGATGATTTCAGTTAACTTTTCATTTTCTTGTGCTTCTTCTTGTCCGAATGTGTCCAATTGTAAAAGCTTTTCTTGCCAAGCCAGTTTAATTTTAGAAAAATTATTTTTTGACTTACTAAAATAAAAGATGCCAATACAGACAGCTAGAATAAACCCAAATCCCCACAGGCTTGTTTTTATGGGTAATTTAAAAAGAAAACTGGCCAGAAAGTAAGCCACAAATCCTGTAAAAAAAAGGAGTGGATAGTGCTTCTTCTTTTTCTTTTGTAACAATTCGGGATACTTGTTTTCTAATCGATCCACTTCATTTTCTAAGGGTTGGCGTTTTTCTTCGAGCCATTTGAGGCGTAGGGTTTGATTTTCTTTTTGCTTTTCTAACGCTTCAATACGATCGATTTGTAAATAAACCTGTTCCCCCATCGATTGAGGTATCTGCTCTTTTTTCCACCCCCACTTTTGATAAGCCAATTTTAATTCCTTATTCCAGTGTTCTTCTCGTTCCTCCAATCGTTTGATTTCATCCTGTCTTCTAAGAACCGTCACCTTTTGTCGCAAAATCTCAGTTATTTTAGCTTCTTGATCAAGAAAGAAAAAATAACGATCTGATTCTTGTCCTTGTTCCAAGCGTGCTAACTCTGCTGACTTTTTTTGGATTTCTTCTGAAATACGTTGATACTCTTGATAAAAAGCTCGTAGCAGTTGCTGTTCTTCTTCTGTGATCCGGCTCTTATTTATAGTACGCAATTTTTTCCATTCTTCGTATAAAGACCAATTAATTTTTTGCTGGTTTAATAATTGTTGTTTACTTTCTAACTCTCTTTGCTGATCTTCTAACTGTTTTTGTTGTTTCTTTTTTTCCAAAAGGGCCTGATATGACTGTTTTATCATCGCTTCTTGACTTTCTTTTTCAGCAATAGTTTGTTCCAATTCTCTGTATTCATTCAACCGTTTATTTAATGGGAGTCGTTGTCCTTTTGGTTTAAATAATTGCCGGTTTTCTTTTTGGTAGGTTTGAATTTTCCCCATCAATTGTTTACTTCCACTGATTCCTAAAGAAATTAAAGCGGCATGAAGTTCATTTTCTTGTAAATGATCTATTTGTGATAGTTGTTCTTGTTGAAAAGTAAATACCTCTTGAAAAATTGTTTCATTTAAGGGCGCCAATAACTTCGCTAATAGTTTTTCGTCTCCTTCTTGTTCTCCTAGAAAAACTTTTGCTTTCCCACGATCAACTTGACGAAATCTTTCAACGCGCACTTGTCCATAAGGTTGGAGTTCTATCCATAACTTTCCTCCATAAGCCGCCCCGTCTTTAGGTGTATAATCCCTTTTTCGGCTCCTTTTTTTCGGAAAACCAAATAACATCGCTTGGATAAACTGATACAGGGTAGATTTTCCCACTTCATTTCTACCAAAATATAACTGATTGCCATCTTCAAATGAGAACATCTGCTTTTGAAAATGTCCAAAGCCATTAATTTCCGCTTTAATCAACTTCATTTGCTTTCTCCCAACTAAATTTATAATCTAATACTTGGCGCACTTGTTCAATGCTTTGTTTGCTTAGTTGTTCTTCTAATTCCCTTGGAAATAGCGGATGGCTATAAAGCTCACTCACCGTTTCTTCAAAGACTTCTTTTTTTTGATAAGGACTTAAAATTTGTTCTTTAAAAGCTTCATTTGCTGCTAAAGAAAGTTTATCCTCTCTTGACGCCTCTTGAATTGATAGGTCATAAACCATTTGATGCCATTGTTTTTTTTCAAAAAATTCATTTAAATAATCGATTATTTCAATTTTTTCTCTTTCTTGCAGCCAATTCTCAGGTAAGTGATCTACCCCCGTGAAATAAATTTTAATCAATTGGTCAGCTGATTTCTCAAACAGTCCTTCTACTTTTTGTAAAACTTCTTTTTGAGATCGCAGGTTGCTTAAAGAAACACTTTTTTCTACCCATTGTATTCCAGAAACGGTTATTTTTTGCCATTTTTTCGTTGTTGGAGTCAGTTCAACTAAATTGACACCAGTTTCTTTCTCTTTTTGTGTATGTCCTTGTGGCGTTCCTGAATAGATGATTGGTGGCTCATCTGATAGCAAGGTTGGCACATGAATATGCCCAAGTGCCCAATAATCATAATTTTTTTGTTTCATCTCTTCCATTCGAAAAGGAGCAAAATAGTCTGACGTAGGATCTCCATGATACAAACCGATATGATAGTCGCTTTTTTTATTAGGAAATTCCTTTACTTTCCCTTGGTTTAAATGAGGATGTCGATAACTAAAACCACTAATCGAAACACTTTCACCACTTTTAATTTGACTAGTAAAAGTGGCCACTTTTTCCTCCGTAAATAAATGAACATTTTTAGGGAAATCAAACCAATAACGCTCTTTTTCATAATAATCATGATTTCCAAAAATTACATAAACAGGAATTTGATTTTTTTCTAGACGTTGCATCTGAGAGACAAAGTGATGCTGTGTTTTAAAACTAGGATGGTTCTGATGGAAGGTATCGCCTGCTAGTAACACCATATCTACTTTTTTATCAATAGCAATAAAGACAATATTTTCTAGCATTTGTTCATTGATTGCTGGCATTTTTTTAACTCGTTTGGAAATAGTATGCAAGCCTTCAAAAGAACGATCCAGATGAAGATCTGCACAATGAAGAAATCGAAGCATAAACAAACCTCCTTTTTTGTTTCATTTTATCACGTTTCTGCCATAAAATCAGCAAAAATAGAAAATTCGTTCGTCTAAAACCAGAAAGATTTCATCCTCTTTTACTTTTATTTGAAACATCTAGAAAACAACCTATTTTTATGCTATAATTACCGAGGTGATTCCTTGAAATTTCAAGGTAATTTTGTTAGAGGAGTGTTAACTATGGAAACAGAAAATAAAACATTGACACAAATTTCAAATGAATTGGGCGTGTCTAGAGATAAAGTCATTTACCGATATAAGAAGCTTCCTGAAGAAGATTATTATAAAGAAAACAACACGATTTATATTAAAGAAAACGGATTTGAAAAAATCAAAGAAGATTTAAAGGATGAAATTACCGAGGGAGAACCTGAGGACTCCTCTGAAAATCCTAGTTTGGATTATTTGATTGAACAATTAAATAAAAAGGATGAACAAATCGAAAAACTACATAAATTGATCGATCAACAGCAACAATTAAACGCCGAAGACAAAAAATTAATTAAAGAACTCAATCATCATTTAGCTATAGAAGCGCCTAAAGAAAATTCCGAACAAGAAGAAGATTCTTCTGAAGACGAAACAAAAAATAATTTAACAAAAACTTTGTCAGAAAACGCGAAACAATTATAAGCTATCCAAGAGCGGTTAAGCCAAGTAGAAAGTTTACATGCTGATCAAGAAAAAGAAACGACGACACAGAAGAAATGGTTCCAATTTTGGAAATAACGACAAATGCCCCAGCTAGTCTGTATGAACTAGTTGGGGCGCTTGATTGCTGACAACGCGAAAGTGGCACGCTATTCAAGCTTGGTTTAAGCCGCATTATGTTAAATAGTACCCCCTTCCTGGTAAGAAGCTATCAACTAGCTGTATTTTTTTGACAAACCAGAATTTACGTTAGAACAATTTCCCTATTCACGTTTCTAGCACTTTTTAGCTTATTTTTAGTTGTTTTTCAACCCTCTCTTGTTAGTGTTTGGAGAGTTTTGAATCATATCTATCTTTTTTAACCCTTTATATAATGCCATGTATAAGATGTTTTATAGCCTTGATAAAGCAACCATCAAGTAGTCTATTAGCTCTGTTAGAAATAAGAATTAAACATAATTCCTTAACCACAAAATGTTATCTTTTGTAAAAATAAGAGATAATGTGTTACGGTAATAGTATATAAAGGGTTACAATAATATAGGGTTAATATTTATGAAAATTATGAAAACATTAGTCACATTAGGGTTAACTCTAATTGTACTATCTTCATTTGTTGTTCCCGGTATTGGAATTGTCTCTGTTCTTTCTGATGAAATTAATGGAGAAAAAGATATAAGCTTGGAACATGAAGAAGAGATTTTATATGATCATGGTTCTTTTGAGGAAACTTCTAAATTACCTTTAGCACCTTCGACTGACTTTATTGACTCACAACAAATCAGTCAGCGATCCTTAACTAATCCAAGTAATATTGAAGATTATAAAAACTTAGGATATACAAATTTTTCTTATAGTAGTTGGGCTGGTGATAAAGCATATCTTAGTACAAAAAGTAAACGCGTTGCCGAGTTCATAGTTGGTTAATTGGTATCACTTATTCCATATGCCAGTATCGCAATATCTACTTATGATCTTAGCCAAACAATTAAAGATCAAACTCCAGATATATGGCCAACATCTAATGTTAGAAATATAATGGCTAAAACACCAGCTGGATATGAGGCTAGAATTGGACAAGAAACCATTGTAAAATATTATTCAGATAATAAGAGAACTAAACTTGTGAAAACAATAAGGAAAACATATTGGGGGGAAAAATGAAATTTAGAATTAAAAGTTCTATACTTTTATCTATATTATAACAGAAATATTCAATCTCAATACAACAACAATTTGGTGGATAAAACTATTTATTTTTATTTTAAGTGTAACGTTCATTATCTATTTTCTATTTAAAGAAAGGAAATATTAACTTTATGAACAAATATTAGTTGTCAGACGGAGACTATTATGAGAAAGAAAATTATCCTATCTAGCATTATTGCCCTTGTATTATTAGTTAGTACTTTCGGCATTACTTATCTCCAAGAAAAAAATCTGGAAGAAAATTATACAAAATTGACATTGGTTCTATTACGTCATAATACTGAACGTGATATTTATGGTTTTTCTACTCAATTGGATGCCTTTCAGGATGGAGAAGACAAGGAAACTCACTTGGTAAAAGTAGTAGACAACAGCTTAAATTTATCTACTTTAAAGAGAGGGGATATCATCGAAGGATACTGGAAAAAGGGAGTATACTCCTTAGTATCGCCTGTCTCAGTAGATCTGATAAAAGTACAAGTAGTTGACCACATAGATTCTCCCAATGATATTTTTAAATAAATCTTTCTGCAGATATTCAAGGGGCTATTTGCTAGAAATGAACTAGTTAAAAGTCAAAAAGTGGTATCAGTTTTGGGGATAGCGACAAGCTCCCAAACTAGTTTGTATGAACTAGTTTGGGAGCTTTATTGCTGCCATCACTACCGGTTTATTCATTTGTTTATTAGTAAACGCTAAATGTCTTAGAGATAGTCATAGGGGTTGAAGCCAACTGGTACGTCGTTCCACTGCTTCCAGTTACGGAAAAACCTGGAATACTTATGGAGCCGCCCGTACTTGTATTCACTGTCGCAGTAAAATGACCTGTAGCCGCAATGTTCACATCTAATGCAGGAAGCTCACTTTGTACGATTGAGTTTGTCTCTATCCAATCAGCTGAATTTAGTCCTGCACTTAATCCGCTCCCAACTGTTGCCTTTTCTACTTGTCTAAAACCATCATAAACGTAAACTTCAAAAAGACCTGTGAGATATGCAGAATAGCTACTATTACTTGGATGTTTTTGTGTCCATGTAGCTTCTCTAATGACTGTTTCTCCCTGTGCTAGCGGTTTCATAGTAGGCGTATACTCTACATCCATTTTTTGCAATTTTTCTTTATACTCTTCAAGTGTTATTTCTGTAACTACAAGATTTTCGCTAGATACATCTTCCGTTAAATTAATTGGGGCATCTGCTGCTATGCCATTACTAGATTAATCTGCTAGTCCAACTACACTAACAAATAAAGGCATAGTGAACAACAGCATTAAGAAATATTTTATTTTTTTCTTCATATTATGGTTAGGTAGCCAAAACCTCAAAGTTCCATTTTCACTATCTTAAAAAGGCTTCATATCAACGTTTTTAAAATGGAAAAAAGTACAAAATAGGGTTTTGGCGACCAAACCATATTATTCAATCCTTTCTTTAAAAAAGGGTGTCTTACTTAAACCTATAACTAAGGAGACAACTGAGACAACTAAAAATAACAGACTAATCCAAGTTACTAATTTTGGAATGCCATAATCTAGTTTGTTAGCTTTCAAATTACTTGTCATTGAGAAAAAATAAATAGAAAGCCAAAGTGATAAAACGACATTAATACAAGATAGAACATTCGCTGCATGCACATATTTTTTTAAAAGCAACACAATGGAGCATACAAGAAATACTCCTACTGAAATCAGGATAGTATGAAATACATTAGCCGGAATCGTCCATATAAAATTGTCCATATAATCACGCTACCTTTCTAAATATTGTAATATAAATTTTTCCTTTCAACGAGATATCTCTATAATTACTGTAGTAAAATAATTCGTTTTGTCTGGAGCATTTGCAAACCTACAACTGTCTCCACTTTCACCTAAACTCATGCTGATAGAAACGATAGATCCACCGAACGAAACAGATGTGGATACAGTTGGACCACCTGAGCTACTCCAATAAAAACCGCCTCCAGTTGGAAATCGCGTACCTTTTACAGGTTGATTTCCTGCATACCCCGACCCTGAAATATTTTTGCTTTCTATATAAACAAAGTCGTAGTGACTATATTTTGGAACTTCTTGCGTTGAATTTGTTTTTTCTATCAAATTCAGTTCATCATCTAAGAACACTGACTCTTCTTCTCTCATAATTCTTCTTAAGTCTTTTCTCAACTATTGGACTTGTTTCTCTTCCGAAATAGCTACAGAAATTTCACCTTCATAATCTTTAGAGGTATCCTTATCAGCGCTAGCTACAGAGGTTGCTCCGATAAGTATTCCGGTAAACAAGGTCATGACAAATAACTTTATTACTTTTTTCATATTAATGAGCTCCTCTCAAAAATTTATTTATTATATATACATGGTACAACGAATTTAGAATTATGTAAACACTTACGAAATGCATTATTATTTATTTTAGTGTACCATGGTTATATAAAAGAATCATAAACTTAACAACATATTAGGGTTGGCTAAATCTGGAAAGAAGTACTCAGATATGGCCAAATGCCTTGGCGAATTGCGAAAAAAAGATGTTTTAATCCTTGACGAGCAAGAACAAACAATTACACAAACCGGATGGGTTGAAAGTGCTAGATATTATGAAAATGGCAAAGTTGAGATTCGATTATCTCCTGATTTAGCACCATATCTTTTTACTGTTGCTACCTACTTCTAGTAAAAAAAGTAACTATATTCTAACCGTATCACAAGGTAAAACTAAGGTAAAAAGATCATTTGAAACATTTATAATCGAATCACCAAAAAAAGTAAAGAATTGAAAGCCTAAACGGTCTTTCAATTCTTTATTTTTTATTAACCTTCGTATAACTCACGTAATGGTTCCATAATGATTCGATTCAAATCATTTACAACTAAACTAAAGCTTTGTTCTTTTTCCATTAAGTCACTGATTAATGGTTCTTTTTGAATTCGTTCTGCTAATGTTTGCGCTTTTGAGGCATCTTCATCCGTCATTTCTTCTCCTGCTGCCATTCGTTGTTGCAGATTTTGTTGAAAAGACTGAAATTCTTTAAATAATCCATAGGCTTCTTCTGATTCTTTTAACTTACCAAACGAATCTCCTAATGCTTTAAACTGATCTAACTCGCGAATTTCACGTTCTAATTGATTTGCTGTATCGTATACATTTGCCATGTGTTTCCCTCACTTTTCTTTAGTATTATCCTTATTGTACCATTTTAAAGAAACAATGGCTAATGCTTATTGATCATTTACTTTTTCTTTAAAACGTTGGAAAACATCTTTCGTCTTTTCTTTTAGATTTTCCCCTAACCGATCAAGACCTTCTTTAGCTTTTCCTTTGAAATCATCAAGACCTTTTTGCGCCTCTTCTTTAAACTGATCCATGTTTTCTTGCCATTGTTGATTATTTTCAGCTGGTTGTTGGTCCACTTCATCAGCTGCCATCAGTTTACCATCAGTTGCATAGGCATCGGCGACTGTAAATTGGGTTCCATTGGAATAAGGAAGGATACCTGCTGCTTCTGATTGGAAAATATAGCCAACTGTATCCCCACTAGTTCCATCATAAGAACGTTCCTTATCTCCTTTTTCAAAGCCTAACCAAGTTGAAATAACGACATCTGGTGTATAACCAATAATCCATTGGTCATTATTTTTTTCTACATCATAATCTGTTTCTGTTGTCCCTGTTTTACCAGCAATCGTATATCCCGAGACATTGGCGTTAACAGCCGTCCCATTAGAAAAAGTTCCTAAGAGCATACTTGTCATTTCATCGGCCGTTTCTTGTGAAATCACTTTTTTGCCTTTTGGATTCCCGTTATCAACAATAACAGCGCCAGTTGAGTCGATGATTTTGGTAATCAAATGCGGTTGGTATAAAATTCCTCCATTGGCAAAGCTACCGTAAGCTCCTGCCATAGTCATAGGCGATGCTCCATATTCTAAACCACCTAAAGCCAGTCCCCAATAATGATCAGATTTTGTCAAATCCAGACCAAACTCTTTCACCTTGTTATAGCCTTTATCTAACCCAATTTCATGTAATAACCAAACAGCCGGAAGATTTAAGCTTTGTGCGACTGCTTGATACATTGAAATTTCTCCTTGATAATTACCATCAAAGTTTTTTGCTTCATAATATTCTTGGGGTTCATCTTTTAATATACTATCAGGCAGATACCCTGCTTCAAGCGCTGGTGCATAAACGCTTAACGGTTTAATAGTCGATCCTGGTGAGCGTTTCATACTGGTTGCGAAATTAAATCCTCTAAAGGTATATTCACCACGACGTCCGACCAAAGCTTGTACCCCACCATTTTTAGGATTTAAAGCGATGGAGGCTGATTGAACCATGGTTCCATCCGCTGCATTTGGTGGAAAATTATTATCATTGTCATACGTTTGCTGCATACTCGCTTGGTAATTTTGATCCAAAGCAGTATAAATTTTATAGCCTCTTTGCATGATAGCATCTTGATTCAATCCATATTCATTGACCGCCTCATCGATTACTGCATCAAAGTAATACGGGTAACGATACCCTTCTTTACTTTCTTCATAGGTGTCATTCATCAAATCTGTTATGGCCACTTGTGCTTCTTGATCTGCTTGTTCTTGTGTCAACTTTTCATTGTCAACCATCACTTGTAACACCGTATCTCGTCGATTCGTAGCAGCTTCGGGATCATCCATTGGGTTATAAATCGAAGGACCTTTCAGCATTCCTACTAAACTAGCTGCTTCTCCTACCGTGACATCTGTAGCATCCACGCCAAAATACTTTCGCGAGGCATCTTGAATTCCCCACACACCATTGCCGTAATAGGATTTGTTCAGATACATCGTCAGTATTTCATCTTTACTGTAATTTTTTTCGATTTCAATAGCTAAAAAGAGTTCCTTTGCTTTTCGAGTCATGGTTTGATCTAGTGTCAAATAAGCATTTTTGGCTAATTGTTGGGTAATGGTACTACCACCACCTCCTGAGGTATTTCCTCGTAAAACAACACGTACCGCTGCTCGAGCGATTCCCTTTATATCAAATCCATGGTGTGAATAAAAGTTACGATCCTCTGTTGAAATTACAGCATCAATGATTGAAGGAGAAATGCCATCAATATCGACATACGTTCCTTTTTGTGAAGATAAGCGACCTGCTTCATCGTCCTCTTGGTCATAAAGAATGGTTGCTTCTTTTAATCCGGATTCTAATTCGGAAACATTGGTAGTTTTGGCAATATAAAAAAGGTAAATACTGCTGATTAACACGACAACCAATCCTAATAAAATAATGATTTTATTAACATGATACTTTTTCCAGATTCGTTTACGAAAATGATGCAAACGAATCAAATAAGGCTTGAGCCACTGCCAAAAAAGTTGAATGTATTTTTTTATTTTTTTAAAAAAGGCTTTAAAATCCATAAATGCTCTCCTATTTTATTTCGTTTTTCTTTTAGTTTAGCATATTTTCTCTTCTAAAAAATGCGGCTAAAGATGGAAATTTGCTTTCTCAATTACTAGAAGATAATAGCATAAAACAATTACTTTTTTCTTAATTTTGATTTAAAAATGATATAATATAACTGAAAGGAGTCCTCTTTAATGGATTATACAATTGTTTTGCCTTCTTCCCAACAAACTTTGACACTACGTGAACTTTTAGAAGAAGAATGGTTGATTCCAAGAAAAGTTCGACACTTCTTAAGAGTTCGGAAAAACGTTTGGATAAATAATGAACCGGCCCACTTTCAACAACCTGTGAAAGCAGGTGATCACATTACCTTGCGAATAGAAGCAACTGATTATTCTTATCAAGAAGTTATGTTAGGCGATAAAAATAAGATTATTGCTCTTTATGAAGATGAACACATAATCATAATCAATAAACCGATTGGTATGAAAACTCATCCAAATCAACCGGATGAAAAGGATACTTTATTGAATCATCTCAATGCTTACCTAGCAGAAAAAAAGCAACGTGCCTATGTTGTCCATCGTCTAGACAAAGAAACTAGCGGGGCTATCTTGTTCGCCAAAAATCCACTTGTTTTGCCAATTTTAGGACGGCTATTAGAACAAAAGAAAATCTATCGTCGTTATCAGGTGGTCGTGTGGGGGCGTATGAGTAAAAATCAACTTATTGACAAACCGATTGGACGTAATCGTCACGATCGAAGAAAGCGCGTCATTGATCACAAACATGGGAAAAGGGCACTCACGCAGGTAACGGTACATAAAACTAGCACTAAAACCAGTCAATTATTTTGTGAATTAGAAACAGGACGTACCCATCAAATACGCGTTCATCTCGCTAGTATAGGACATCCGGTTGTTGGTGATCCCTTGTATCAAAATAAAAAAAGCACGCGGTTAATGCTACATGCCTATGAAATGTACTTTTTACATCCTTTTACTAAAGAAGAAATGAAAGTTGTAGCCAAACCAGGCTTATGGACGGACTAAAGATTTTTAGCAGTACCAAAAAACACATGTTTATTTACAAACTTTTTAATTGGGCAATTTCTTCTTTAGTTAGTTCACGATATTCTCCTAAATCTAGGTTTTCATCTAATAAAAGAGAACCCATTCTTAGACGTTTCAAATTCAGAACTTCTTTACCGACCGCTTTCACCATTCTTTTAACCTGATGATATTTTCCTTCTTGTAAGATCAAGCGGATGCTAGAGATTTCTTTATCCTTATCAATGCTATCAATTATTAATCGAGCAGGCTGGCAATTTTCATCGCCATCAATCGTTAGCCCTTTAAAAAAGGCTGTTACGTCTTTGTTACTCATGATTCCTGAAACAGTTGCTTGATATTCTTTTTCTACATGATGTTTAGGAGATAGTAAATGATGAGCCAATGGACCATCATTTGTAATCAATAATAGACCTTCTGTATCCTTATCCAAGCGTCCGACCGGAAACAGGTCCAAGCGATAATCGCTATCTTGAAATAGATCCATTACAGTTTGATCCACATTATCAGTGGTTGCCGTTATGACTCCTTGGGGTTTATTCATGAGATAATAAAATTCGTTTTGATAGTTAATTTTCTCTTCTTTATAAAAAACAAGGTCACATTTTTCATCTACTTGAAATTTATCAGACGTAATGATCTTGCCATTCACTTTGACATTTCCTTTTTTGATGATTTTTTTTACTTCTTTACGTGACCCTAACGCCATATCTGCTAAAAACTTATCCAATCGCATCATAAAATTCCTTTCCTGTTATCAAAAAGAGCTCGGGATTACCCGAACTCTTCCTTTATTTAATGTGTAATTTTTCTCGCAAACTTGCCATCTTTGATCCTAATAATTTATCTGCCAACCGCGTTTTTAACCCCATATAAAGATAAACTGCAACTCCAACCAAGGCAACAATCAGAATCAATACAAAAGATTGCCCTTTACGATCAACGGATAAAAAGATTCCTAAAATAGCTTTGGTTACTCCAGCAAAAATCATCATAATCACAGTCATCAATACAATTAGACTTACTCTTTTAATGATAAATTTCGTATTAAAATTCGTTTTCTTATGCAATTTTCGTAAATTAAGATAACAAGTAACACCCATTCCTAAAACCGTTGAAAGTAAGGGACCATAGGATTCAAGCATATGAATACTCATCGTTTGTGTCAATAGCTTAACAACAAATCCAATCACAAAAAAGGTAATAGCTGCTTTATTTTCATACATTCCTTGTAACATGGTAGAAGTTACCATAAATAACCCTAAGACAAGACCCGATAGACAAACCACAATCAATAAATTGGATCCCAAGCGATCTGGTGAATAAACGAGTGTATTTAATGGATAAGCCAGTAAAGCCATTCCTAAAGAAGCTGGAACCATGATAAACGCGTATAATTGCAAGTGATTACTGATCAATTTAGCAAGTTCTTCACGATTATTTTTAGCAAAAGCTTCCGTGATAAGAGGCAACCCAACTGAAGCCATCGCTGTTGCCAAACCGATAACGATCATGGTCAATTTATCTGGATTTCCACTAAATAATGTCAGAAATCCGACCAACTGTTTCTCAGAATATTGCGTAAAAGTTTGCATAGTCCGAGCAAAGGTGAATTGGTCTGCCAATTTGTAAATGGTGATCCCTGATCCTAAAATAATGAAAGGAACAGCTTCTTTTACAGTTGATAATAATAAGTGAACGGTATCGATCTCTACGGTTTCCGTACTCACTTCGGCCAAGACGTCCATTTTTACTTTTTCTTTTCTAAAATAATAAAGTAACACTAAGACACTGGCAATGGCACCAATAAAGGCTGCCAAAGTCGATTGCGTGACTGCTGTAACATAATCGCCACTGCCTAACTTCATAACCACAAAAGTTGCACCTAAAATATAAATTACTCGTACAAATTGTTCGACTAACTGCGAAATTGCATACGGCCCCACGTCTTGAATCCCTTGAAAGTAGCCACGTATCACACTCATAAAAGGAATCACGAGAATAGCTAGGCTGAGACTGCGCATAGAAGGAATCAGGTCTTCTCCACCACGAGAGCCTTTCGCTAAAGCCGGTGCTGCAAAATACATAATGGCAGCAAAAACAACACCGAAAACAATCATCAATTGTAAGGCTCGTTCAAATATTTTTTGACTCGTCTTATATTCTTTTCGAGAATTATGGTAGGCAACTTGTTTAGCAATTGCTGAAGGAAGCCCTGCCGTTGAAATCATGATGAAGATTGAATAGACAGTATAGCTCATGTTGAATAAACCATTGGCTGTGACCGCATTTTCACCCAACCAATAATACCACGGGAGTATATAAACAATACCGATTAACCGTGAACCAATATTGCCAATTGTTAGCCAGGCGGAACCACGCGCCATTTTATCTTCATTTGATAATTCGGTCGCGTTTAGGTTTGATTGATTTGTCATGTATAGTTTTCTCCAATATTCTTTTTAATAGATACTATTCATTCTAATGCCTAATTCCAAACGTCGCAACTGTTTTTAGTAAGAAGATACTTGAACTTCATTTTGTCATATAATTGTAATGTTTTTTGTTCTTTATTTTCTTCAATTAAAACTATGCTATAATAAAAAAAGAATTTTAGAAAAGAAAAAAGGTGTAAATTGTGTATTCTCTTACTTTAACTGAAGTTTATCAACTCTTAGACCAACATCACTTATTAAAAAAAGCGGATGAATCGCTTTTAGATACAGCTATTGCTTTTACCTATCTCTCTTATGACTCACGGGATATCAAAGCGGACACCTTATTTTTTTGTAAAGGAAAAAATTTCAAGGCTCAACATTTAGATTCTGTCATTGACCAAGGTGTCGAAGTTTATCTTTCTGAAAAACATTATGAAACAGTTAAAACGGAAATCCTTGTCACAGATATTCGCGAAGCAATGGCAATTATCGCCCAAAAATTTTATCACGATCCACAAGAACATTTAATTAAAATTGGAATTACTGGAACAAAAGGAAAAACCACAGCAGCTTACTTTTTGTTTACTATTTTATCGCATTCGTTGAATCAATCAGTTGCTTTATTTTCTTCTGAAGAAACAACGGTCGATGGGAAAACGATGACTCCTTCTAAATTAACGACTCCTGAGGCTCTGGTCTTATACCGCCAAATGGCCCAAGCAGTCAACAATGGGTTGACTCATGTCGTAATGGAAGTTTCTTCGCAGGCTTATAAAACAAAACGTGTTTTTGGCTTGTCCTTTGATATCGGCATTTTCTTAAATATTAGTCCAGACCATATCAGTCCGATTGAACACCCAACGTTTGAAGACTACTTTTTCTGCAAACGCCAATTGATCCAAAATAGCAAGCAGATGATCTTAAACCACGATAGCAACTATTACGAAATACTTGCTGACGATTGCCAAAAAGTCAAGGTCCCTTTTTATAGTTACGGACATCAACTTGGAACCTATCAAATAAAAGATGCTACAGAACCACACTCATTTGCTCTTTACAATCCAGCAGATCCTTTTTTGATAAACGGAGACTATCGATTGGCTCTTCTAGGCGCTTTTAACCATGAAAATGCTGCAGCAGTCATCTTGGCCGCTCATTTACTAGGCATTTCTCGCTCAGATATACAAGACAGTTTGCCTAAAAGCCAAATTCCCGGTCGAATGAACTTATTAAAAAAGCCAAATGGTGCTTACATTTTTATTGACTATGCTCATAATTATCTTAGCATCAAAGCCATAGGTGACTTTGCCAAACAATTACGTCCAAAAGGCAGAGTGATTATTATGACTGGAAGCGCTGGGGGAAAGGCACTTTCACGTCGTCCTGATATTGGCAAGGCATTGTCAGAATGCGCAGATGTCGTCTTTTTGACTAGTGATGACCCAGCATTTGAGGATCCTGGTGCTATCACTGCTGAAATTCATCAAGCCATTACAAACCCAGCTGTTACCGTCTATGAAGAATTAGACCGCAAAAAAGCTGTTGTTCAAGCCTTCTCCATGGCAAAGAAAGAAGATACCGTTATTTTAGCAGGAAAAGGAACGGAACAAATGATGAAAGTTCATGATACTGAAGTTCCTTACGAGGGTGATTTTCAGATTGTTAAGCGACTTATCGATAAGCCAACAGAACACTAATTGTTGCAAAATGATTACAAAAAGTTACGAAACGAATACATTTACTCTTTCACAATCTTTTTCTTGTATAATAACCTTATTAAGCTTTGAAGGGATAGTCTCACATGACGAACAAACAAAAAACAGGATTACGTATTGGATTGATAATTGTTGCTAGCCTCTTACTTCTGTTTATTGGCAAAGAATTATTGACAACATTGGGAATTATTGGTATGACATCAACTGCTCAAAATTATACACGTTCGGCAATTCCACATGGCACCTTTTTAGTGTTAGTATTACCGATCATCGCAACAAGCACGTTATTTTTTGGTGTCATTCATGCAAAAAAATAGTTTTTTATCAACTAGTGTTGTTTTAAGAAAATACCGTATAAAAAAAGAAGAACTTCGGTTCTTCTTTTTTTATTGCCTCTATGATAGATACAGAACCTCTTGTTGAAAACTTATAAAAGGCTAATTATTCTTTTCTAAAGCATATGTAGGCGTTACATTCTAAATTATTTTCCAAATGAAAGAAACTTTCAGGTTCCAAAACAATAACTTGTCTTGACCAAATGGATAACGCAAATCATCTGGGAATAATCATCACGCGCCATAGGTCACTTTATCCCTCGTTCCGTACCTCCACAAAACAGCGATCAATAGTCCCAAGCATAAGCATCAAAAACCTTGTAAAGAAAAATTCTGAATAATCGTTTTTTGATCTAATTGGCCAGCCAATAAACGGGCCCGGAAATAGTAAACGGCAGAGATTGGAGTGAGAAAAGCGATCTTTTGGATCAAAATGGGTGTCAGATCAAGCGGGATTACAAGGCCACCGAGAATAAAGAGGATACTCATCAAAACGTCACGTACAACAAAAACGTTTTTAAGCCAGAAGGTCAAACAACCGATAGCAAATTGAATCTAAAATAAGAGCACAAAATCGAGTAGGGCACTTAAAATGATGATATTTTTATCGCTGATGTACTTCGTATTACAGATAGCGTATTGAGCCTAGCTGAAGATTCTATAAAGAAAATTGATTGTTTGCCTAAGATTGTTGTAAGTAAAGTATGGGATTGATTATCTAAAATGGATATGTGGTATTACGGTGAAATACATTTGATTAATTGTTTACTTTTTTATTTTTCCAAAGACAGTCTATTATCTATTTCAGAGAGACTTTTAGTTTCTTTAGAACGATATGAGGAATTTAGACCGATGAAAGTGCTAAGAATATCGATTATGCTTAACCTATCTTGCTTATTAATTCAAAATAACAAAGCGAAAAATTCTGTCGGATTAATTGAACAGGTATTAATTTGGAGCAGGGAAGAACATAGACATGATTATCTAGGAATTGCCAAAGTGAGATTAAGAATTTGCGAGAAAAATAAAGAGATGATTTCACAAGGCTTGGATCTTTTAGAGAAAATTAATGAATTAGATATAAAAAAGCTTGATCGAAGAAGTTAATTTATTTATATGAGTGCTAGAATAACTTCGTCTACTACTATCTAAACAAAAGATACACAGTTATAGGAGACTTTAATTAATTTCTAGTAAATACAAAATTATTTATAAATTAAGTGTGATGATGATATCGTAGTAATGTTGTAAAGCGCATAAAACTGAATAAATATTTAAATGCTGAATATTTCCTATTAGTATCTAACGTTAAAAAATATGAATACCAAAAAACGGTTTTGATATGAAGTAAAATAGTGACTCCAAACAGACAGAAAAGATTTGTTCTTTCTCAGTTTTTTCTATTTACATCCAAATGCCAAAGCAATTTACTTTGTTTTTCTTGCTATTTATACTATAGTGAAAATGTAAGAAAAATTGTAATCACAGAAAGGGAGTTTCAAAAAATGGCAAAAAAACTCGGTATTGCAACAGTAGTCAATGAAGGCGGACGTGAAGGCGTAAGCAAATCGCTCAATGGTGATTTTGAAGTAAAAACAACTGGCACCAATAAAAAAGGCTATACCAATCCTGAAGAATTATTTGCAGCTGGCATCTCTGCTTGTTTTAATGGTGCAATGCAATTTCCTTTAGAACGTGATGGTTTAGGTGATAGAAATCGTAAAATTCGTGCGGAAGTTACTTTGTTAGGTGATCTTCCTGATGACTTCTCAACTCTACATTTAGCAGTTACTTTAAAAGGGGAAATCGAAGGCCTCGCAAAAGAAGACACTGTCAAATATATGAAAGAAACGGAAGGCATTTGTCCTTATACAAAAGCTATTTCTGGAAATGTTGAAGTTTCTTATGATGCAGAATAATTAAATCAACACTATAAATAAGTAGCGGAAGAAAATCAATTTTCTCTCCCGCTACTTATTTTTTATCAATGGAAAGTATTTCTCTTCCTAATCATTTAATTTGCTACAATATTAACCAATTTATTAGGGACTACAATCACTTTTCGGATTGATTTTCCTTCAATGTGCTTTTTAATCAGCTCATTATTTAGAGCAAGTTTTTCTAGTTCATCTTTACCAGTATCAACCGCCACATTTAGTTTCGCACGAACTTTCCCATTGACTTGTAAGACCAGTTGGACTTCTTCTTCTTGAAGTTGTGTTTCATCATAAGTTGGCCAAGGTACATAAGAAATTCCCTCGGTGTTCCCTAGTATTTCCCATAGCTCTTCACCTAGGTGCGGAGTAATTGGTGCTAACAATTGGACAAAACCTTCCATATATTCAAATGGTAAAACATCAACTTTATAGGCTTCATTAACAAAAACCATTAATTGTGAAATAGCCGTGTTAAAGTGTAATGCTTCAATATCTTCTGTTACCTTCTTGACTGTTTGATGATAAACCTTAGTCAGTTTACCGTCATTTACCGTGGTAATACGATCACGCATTTTCCCTTTTTCATCGACAATTAAGCGCCAAACACGATCTAAGAATTTACGACTCCCTTCAAGACCATTTTCACTCCAAGCAATGGATGCATCTAAAGGCCCCATAAACATTTCATATAGACGTAAAGTGTCAGCCCCATATTTATCAACCACATCATCAGGGTTAACCACATTTCCTCGTGATTTCGACATTTTTTCGTTGTTTCCACCTAAAATCATTCCTTGGTTAAATAGCTTTTGGAAAGGTTCTTTGGTTGGAACTACTCCTAGATCATATAAAAATTTATGCCAGAAACGAGCATAGAGTAAATGTAAGACAGCATGTTCTGCGCCACCAATATAAACATCAACTGGCATCCAGCGTTTTAATTTATCATAGTCAGCAAGAGCTTCTTTATTATGTGGATCAATGAAACGTAAAAAATACCATGAACTACCCGCCCATTGTGGCATTGTATTGGTTTCACGGCGCCCTTTCTTCCCTGTTTCTGGATCAGTAACATTGACCCATTCACTAACATTTGCAAGAGGAGACTCACCAGTTCCACTTGGACGAATATCTTCTGTTATTGGTAAACGTAACGGTAGATCTTCTTCAGGAACTGTTGTCGTTGTTCCGTCTTCCCAGTGAATGACTGGAATAGGTTCGCCCCAATAACGTTGACGAGAAAATAACCAATCACGCAACCGATAACTGATTTCCTTATGACCTGACCCTTGTTCTTCTAACCAATGATTCATTTTTTCAATGGCTTCTTCTTTATTCAACCCATTTAAAAACTCAGAATTGATGTGAATGCCATCTTGAGTATAAGCCTCTTCAGCTACATTTCCGCCTTCTAAAACAGGAATAATAGCGATATCGAATTTTTTAGCAAAGGCATAATCACGTTCATCATGAGCAGGTACAGCCATGATTGCGCCAGTTCCATAAGAAGAAAGAACATAATCCGCAATCCAAATAGGTATTTCTTTTCCATTAACAGGGTTAATCGCATAGGCTCCTGTAAAGACCCCTGTCTTTTCCTTTTCTAAATCAGTCCGTTTCAATTCTGACTTTTTCGCAGCTTCTGCAATATAAGTATCTACAGTTTCCTTTTGTTTGGCGGAAGTGATTTCTTTTACTAATGGTAGTTCAGGTGCCAAAACAGCATAAGTTGCGCCAAATAAAGTATCCGGCCGAGTGGTAAAGACACTAAACTCTTTTTGTGTACCTGCCACTTTGAACGTAACCGTTGCCCCCACAGAACGTCCAATCCAGTTCCGTTGCATATCTTTAATACTTTCTGGCCAATCTAATTCATCTAAATCATCTAATAAACGATCAGCATAAGCAGTGATTTTAAGCATCCATTGACGCATAGGTTTTCTGATGACATCATACCCACCACGTTCACTCTTGCCATCAATTACTTCTTCATTTGCAATCACTGTTCCCAGTTCAGGTACCCAGTTAACAGGAACCTCTGCCTCGTACGCTAATCCTTTTTCATATAATTTCGTAAATATCCATTGGGTCCATTTATAATACTCAGGATCTGTCGTATTCACTTCACGATTCCAATCGTAACTAAACCCTAAAGAATTTATTTGATGACGGAATGTCTCGATATTTTTTTTAGTAAACTCTGCAGGATCATTTCCTGTATCTAATGCATATTGTTCTGCGGGTAAACCAAAAGCATCCCACCCCATAGGATGTAAGACATTAAATCCTTGGCTACGTTTCACACGGGCCAAAATATCCGTTGCTGTGTATCCTTCAGGATGGCCAACATGAAGCCCTTGGCCTGAAGGATATGGAAACATATCCAAGGCATAAAACTTCTTTTTATCTGGATCTTCGAGCGTATTAAAGGTATTGTGTTTTGCCCAATACTTTTGCCATTTCTTTTCAATTTCTTTGTGATCGTAGTTCACAATAAACTTCCTCCTCATTATTTAGACAAAGTCTTTGTCTCTTTTTTAATAAAATAAAAAAACGCCTGTAAGAAGCATAAAAAGCCTCTTATAGGACGTGTTTGGACGTGGTACCACCTATTATTTACCGATAGTTATTATCAGCCTCAAACGTTGTAACGGTCGTCACCGTATGCTTGCGTAATTTTCAAATAGGCAAGTTCAAAAGTTCGCTTCCACATTTTCACCAATCATGCAGTCTCTTGAAAAGCTTTCTTTTTACTACTCCTTTTTTACGCCTTTATATTGTATTCATCATAGCAAAAAAGTTTTCCAAATTCAATGAGTTTTCTCTATATTTGATAAAAATAGTTGCTCGTTGGTTATAATTTTGGCCAAACTTGAGAACTACACTGCACGAACGTGTCTGCTATTGTCTGCTGTAGGATCGAATCGAGCCAGGGTCTCAGGTCTGCCACGTTCAAATGATCATCCAAATTTAAGATAAATCTAGCGTAAGGTAAAGATAGAATTGCGTTGTCGCCGTGTTAAGAATTCAATGTGAATTACTCTCAGTCGCCACTTTAGTGGGTGCGAAGAGTTTGAAGCTTGAAAGCTTTCAGACTTTAGGCTCGCGGCGGTTCCCGGTTGCCTTTAAGCAAGCCCATCTCGTAGTGTAGCGGCAATTGTAACGCTCGTTGCTACTATTTTTGGCTAAGGAATTCAAACAATTAGTAACCTACAAATTAAGCATCGTTAAGACTAAGGCTTAATTGTAAATGAAAAAAAGCCTTCAGTCTATAAACTGAAGGCTTGCAATTAACTAACTTTTAAGGTTTGGCCCACATAAATGATATCTGAACTTAATTTGTTTAAACTCTTCAAATGACTAATGGAAACACCATACTTTTCAGAGATTAACCATAAAGAATCGCCACTTTTTACTTGGTAGTTACGATTATTTGATGTTTTCGGTTTTGTTGCGTTGTTTTTAGCAGAGCTCGTGGCTCCTTTTTTAACCGTTAGTTTTTGTCCGGGATAAATAAAATCGCCACTGATATTGTTCCAACTTCTCAAGTTATTCATTGAAATTCCATGATTATTGGCAATTAACCAAATCGAATCCCCTGATTTTACAGTATACGTCGTGTTTTTCGAGCTATTTCCATTGTTGCTAGGTTTGGTTGCTGGCTTTGAAGTAGTTGGTTTGTTGGAATTGTTTGTCGTACTTCCTTTTTT
>DXDB01000064.1 GCA_019115705.1 Candidatus Tetragenococcus pullicola
TACTCTGCTTTTTCGATAGCAGAGACAAAGCACTTCATACCCGCTACTTCTGGAGAAACCGTAATATACTTTTTCGTTTTTTTAAAGCCAATGATAAACGTGCCATGATCGGTAAACATAGGTTGTCCCCAGCCAAATTTTAG
The DNA here is from genome assembly GCA_019115705.1 of Candidatus Tetragenococcus pullicola. Classification (GTDB taxonomy): domain Bacteria; phylum Bacillota; class Bacilli; order Lactobacillales; family Enterococcaceae; genus Tetragenococcus; species Tetragenococcus pullicola. The sequence continues at coordinate 144 of DXDB01000064.1, forward strand.
TTTTAATTGGGGAAAAGTATCCTTTATCCAATCACCGATAAGTTGTAACTTTTCTCGTTGCTTTTTATCTTCTATCGTAGCTACATAGTCTTCAAAAGTAGTCATGTTTGTCCTCTCCTCTTATTACTTTTTATGGTGGTTAGAAATGATTAACGTTTTATTCAAAAGAGATTTTCATTTATTTTTTAGCCAAAATAAGTAGGATTGACCAAAAACTTTTTACTTATTTTTACGTCGTAAGTGAAGTTCTGTTAATTCTCCCATTTGAGTCACTTCAACAAGGTCAAAACGATAGCGATAATTTCCTTTTTCAAAGAGCCGTTTCCCGCTTCCTAATAACACTGGTGCAATCTGAAGCCAGAGCTCATCAACTTGTTCAGCTTCTAAAAGAGGCTGCAAAATTCCTCCACCGCCAACGATCCAAATCATTTGGCCGGGCTTTTTTTGATACTCAGACATAATCGTCGGCACATCGCCTGAGACAAAAGTTTCCTCTATGTCCCCATTTTGTAAGGTGTGAGAAAAAATAAGTTTTTCCTTTCCTGGATAAAAGGATCCGCCGTCTACCATCTTTTTTGACGCTTCATAGGTGGTTCTTCCCATCACTAGAGTATCCACGTTTTCTTCAAAAGCTTCATAAGTTGATTTTCCAGCAACATCCGTATCAAATAACCATTGTAAACCGTCTTTTTCATCAGTTAAATACCCATCCAAACTTACCGCACCATAAAACACGATTTTTCTCATTATTCATCGCTCCTTTTTGATCAAAAAGTAGTTATTTCAGACTTTCTTTTCCTTTCTTTTTCAGCTACACTTTAACTAAGACAATAGAAATGGAGCTTACCTATGAATCATATATTAGTTTTACACACCGGTGGCACAATTGCAATGAAAGAGGATCTTCAAACAGGAAAAGTACATCCTGAAAATGACAACCCACTCCTATCAGCAGTGTTGACTTTACCTGAAAACACCAAACTTACTGTGGAAGAATTTTTTAATTTACCCAGTCCGCATATCACTCCTAGGCACATGTTGGAATTAAAAAAGCGAATTCAACAAGCGGCCCTTCAAAACTTCACGGGTGTTGTAATTACTCATGGTACCGATACCTTGGAAGAAACAGCTTTTTTCTTAGATACCACAATCGGCGACCTTCTGCCAATCGTCATCACAGGAGCTATGCGTTCAAGCAATGAAGTGGGTAGTGATGGCCTTTATAATTACGAAAGTGCTATCCGTGTGGCCGCTTGCCCGCAATCTAAAGGAAAAGGTGTTTTAGTTGTCATGAATGACGAAATCCATTCGGCTCGTTATGTAACCAAAACACATACGACCAATGTGGCTACTTTTCGTACCCCAACTCTAGGTCCCATTGGTTTAATCACAAAAAGTCAGATACAATTCATGCAAATGCTCATTGAAATAAAACGAATGGATGTTACTCACGTGGATGGTGCCATTCCTATCATCAAAGCCTACGCTGGCATGCAAACCGATTTATTGGATATCTTAGCGCAAGGAAATCTAGACGGCTTAGTCATCGAAGCCTTAGGAGCAGGTAACTTACCGCCAAAAACAAGAATCCCTTTACAAAAAATGCTCGCTCGCAACATACCAATCGTCTTGGTATCACGTTGCTTCAATGGATCCGCTGAAGCTGTCTATGATTATCCAGGAGGCGGCAAAGAGTTGCAGCAAATGGGAATTATCTTTTGCCCCACTTTAAACAGTCAAAAAGCCCGCCTTAAATTGTTGATTGCTTCGAACTGTCACTTGACAAAACAAGAACTTATTGATTTTATGCAACAGTAAAAGGAAACGAAGCTCACAAACTTGCCTGCTTTTTTTCTTTGATATAGTTAATGACTAAGGTAAAAGCTATCCAGTTTTTACCAATGACAGCTTTAGAAAAAGGCATCACTTTTTTATGATATCCAAAAGTGATGCCCTTGCCTATTCTTTTTTTTCCCACAAAATTTCTGCCTCACAATTGGTTTGGCCAAAAACTTTGATTTCGTGCAATGTTTTTACGCCTTCTTCTGAATCCAAAATTTCGTAATCGCTCGCTACTTCCGACCCATACTCAACCTCTTTTTCAAAACGGATATTGATATACTTTGGGACATAATTTGTTAAAAAGTCATACCCTAAAACATCGAGTAACCACGTAAAGTAAACAGCATTGTTCACATGTCCATTACTGTCGATATCAAAAAAACGAACTCTAAAGTTCTGTCCTTGTCTCTCGTTAATTGGAGCAATTTTTGGAAGTCGTTTGATCTTTGTAGTTTTTTCGCTTTCAAAAGGTGCAATCACTTCAAGTGGGACACTACTAATGCGACGTTTTTTAATATCCATCAAAGTAAAGACAGTTTCCATGCGAACTAATTCTTGCCCCTCCTCATTTTCTACTAAGAAATTTCGGTAACAAAAATACTTGTTATAGGCAATTGGCTCTGTCGTAATTCGAATGGTTTCTCCCACCTCTGGAAGTCGTTCAATAAAAACCTGGTAATTCGTAACAATCCAAGTTAAGCCAAATTGATGAACAAAATCAGACCCAACTCCCAACTGTGCACATTGTTCTTCCGATACCTTGATAGCGACAGCGACCAAAGAAGTCATTGTCATCGTAGCGTTGACATCACCTTCATAATAAGCAACTTCATGACTTGCAGTATATTTTTTTGCCAATGTAACGTCTCCCTTTCGTTTTGGTATTTTGTTATTAACTAGTATAACAAAACCTTTTTTAAAAGTCTTGTTCCAATGAAAAAATTGACTATCATTTCATAATGATTTGTTGAAACTTCAAGTACTTCATTGAATGATTGGTGCTATTCAAACAG
>DXDB01000065.1 GCA_019115705.1 Candidatus Tetragenococcus pullicola
CCGTTTGGTGCAATGAAATAGCTACGATATCTTGTTTTTTATTCATCATCATTCCTCCAACTCGTTTACTATAGAGTAAGTATAGAATGAAAGTGAGGTCTGTTAAAGATACCGTTTCATTTTGCGCTTACATTATTTCAACTGTATATCAACATTCAATTTTAAAGAATCCAAAAAAGGACCTATAAAATTAGATTTTCACCACTAATTTTATAGGTTCCATTTTTTATTTTTATCGATGTTTCGACACATTGATCCGATTGATGGCACGATGCAAAGCAACTTGAGCACGTTTTAATTCATCCACGTTTTCTTGTTGCTTGGCTTGTTCGATTTTACGTTCAGCACGCTGCTTAGCTCGTTGGGCACGAGAAACGTCTATGTCACGTTCCCTTTCAGCACTATCAGCTATAATCGTCACTCGATCATCACGGACCTCCATGACTCCTCCATTTATCGCAATCCAATCCACATGAGTATCTGAGTCAGTTCGTTTTATACGAACTTCATCAATATCTAAAGGAACTATTATTGGGGCATGACGAGGCAAAATACCTAATTCGCCATCGATTGTTTTTGCGACTACAATAACAGCATGATGCTCATAAACTAGCCCATTAGGAGTCACTACATTAACTGTTAAGTTTGGCTTCATAGGACACCTCTTTCTAGTAGCCTAATTTATTCGCTTTTTCAACAGCTTCTTCAATTGTACCAACATTTCTAAAGGCTTCTTCAGGAAGTTGATCATGTTTACCATCAAGAATTTCTCTAAAGCCTTTAATAGTTTCTTTAACAGGTACATAAGAACCAGGTTGGCCGGTAAATTGTTCTGCTACACTAAAGTTTTGTGACAAGAAAAATTGAATACGGCGTGCTCTGGCAACCAATACTTTTTCATCATCAGAGAGTTCATCCATTCCTAAAATAGCAATAATATCTTGTAACTCACGGTAACGTTGTAAGGTTCTTTGTACTTCTGTAGCTACTTGGTAATGTTCTTCACCAACAATTTCAGGTGCTAATGCACTCGAAGAAGAAGCTAAGGGGTCCACTGCAGGATAAATACCTTGTTCAGTTAGACGTCTTTCCAAGTTAGTAGTAGCATCCAAATGGGCAAATGCCGTCGCTGGTGCAGGGTCTGTGTAATCATCAGCTGGTACATAAATAGCTTGAATAGACGTAACGGATCCTTTTTTGGTTGAAGTAATTCGTTCTTGCAATTGTCCCATTTCTGTTGCCAGCGTTGGTTGATATCCAACCGCAGAGGGCATCCGTCCTAACAAAGCTGAAACTTCTGAACCAGCCTGAGTAAAACGGAAAATATTATCGATAAAGAGCAAAACATCTTGTCCTTCAACATCACGAAAATACTCTGCAATGGTTAAACCTGTTAAGGCCACTCGCATACGAGCACCAGGTGGTTCATTCATTTGTCCAAAAACCATGGCTGTTTTTTTGATAACCCCTGATTCTTGCATTTCATAATATAAATCATTTCCTTCGCGGGTTCTTTCACCAACTCCGGTAAAAACTGAAATACCGCCATGTTCTTGTGCAATATTATGGATTAGCTCTTGGATAAGGACTGTTTTTCCAACACCAGCTCCTCCAAAGAGTCCAACTTTCCCACCTTTTAAATAAGGTGCCAATAAATCAATGACTTTAATTCCAGTTTCCAAAATTTCACTACTCGTGCTCAATTCATCAAAAGCTGGTGCCTCTTTATGAATTCCACTCCGGGGAGCATCTTGAGGAAAATCCGCTTGTTTGTCGATTGTTTCTCCTAAAACATTAAATACACGTCCTAAAGTGGCATCTCCAACAGGAACTGAAATTGAAGCTTTCGTGTCGACAACTTCCATGCCACGTTGTAAGCCATCGGTAGATTCCATGGAAATTGTTCGAATAACACCGTCGCCGAGTTCAAGCGCTGCTTCTAAGACGACTTTGGTTTTTTCTTCGTCATTTTTATAAACGATCAATGCGTTATTGATGTCGGGCAAGGGTTGGTCAAGAGAAAACGCAACATCAACAACAGGACCAATCACTTGGACGATCTTGCCTGCGCTCATTTATTTTCCTCCATTTCTTAACAAATCATTCAAGAGCTGCTGCTCCACCAACAATCTCAGTAATTTCTTGAGTGATGGCTCCTTGACGAGCACGGTTATAGGAAACCGTTAAATCATCAATAATTTTACCGGCGTTGTCAGTTGCAGTTTTCATCGCTGTCATTCCAGCAGCATGTTCTGCTGTCTTTGCATCAACGATAGCCCCATAAATGAGACTTTCTGCATATTGAGGAAGCAATTGATTTAGAATTTCTTCTTCTGAGGGCTCAAAAATGTATTCTTGTTCATAACTTGTTGCTTCTGAGGGATTCAAATCCATGATTGGCAACATTTTTTCAACTCTAAATTGACTTGTTAGCGAGTTGATATGATGATTATAGCAAACATACAATTCGTCAAACACTTCATTTTGATACATAGTTGTTGTTAAATTAACAATTTTTCGAACTTCATCAAAACTAGGATTATCCGAAAGATCATGAAGCTCATAAGCAATATCGATACCTCTTGCTTTAAAAAAATCTGCCCCTGTACCACCAATACAAATCATGACATACTCTTGAGCAGAAGAATGATCTGCTTCTAACATATTCATCATTTGTTTTAAAATAGAACTATTATAGCTTCCGACTAAACCACCATCTGAAGTAATGACAATATACCCTGTTTTTTTAATGGGACGTTTAACGAGCAAACTATTCAATTCAGCATTTTCTTTATTGTCTTGATTCGATAATTGAGTAGCTACGATATGTGTAACTAATTCTCTTACCTTTTCTGAATAAAGTTGAAAATGAGCAGAATGTTCTTCTGATCTGGTCAATTTAGAAGCAGACACCATCTGCATGGCTCTGGTGATTTGGCTAGTCTTTTTCGTCGAATTGATTCTTTGTTTAATTTCATTTAAAGAAGCAGCCATAAGCTCTCACCTCTTTCATGCTTATTCATTTGCTTCAAAATGTTCGCGAATACTACGATTGCTATTTTCTATTTCTAAAAAATTATTTTTACATTCTTTAATAGCTGCATTTAACGCATCTTCGTCAGGCAAATCTTTGGTTGTCCGAATTGTGTCGAGCAAGTCATTATGATTTTTTTCAATAAAATCAAACAAAGCTGCTTCAAAATCTAGAATTTGATTCACAGGTATACTATCTAAATAACCGTGTGTTAAAGCAAATAAGATAACTACCTGTTTTTCTACCTCAAGAGGGGCATGAAGTTTTTGTTTTAGCACTTCTACCGTTCTTTTTCCTCGGTTCAATTTTGATTGGGTTGCTTGGTCTAAATCAGAACCAAACTGTGTAAATGCTTCTAATTCACGATAACTTGCCAAATCTAATCGTAAGGTACCAGATACTTTTTTCATGGCTTTTATTTGTGCCGATCCACCGACACGAGAAACTGATAATCCAGCATCTACCGCCGGACGGACGCCAGAATAAAACAGATCATTTTCTAAGAAAATTTGACCATCCGTGATTGAGATCACATTGGTGGGAATATAGGCAGAAATATCACCAGCTTGTGTTTCGACAAAAGGCAAAGCAGTCATCGAACCACCACCAAATTCCTCGCTCAATTTTGCAGCTCTTTCTAATAAACGAGAATGCAAATAGAAAACATCACCGGGATAGGCTTCTCGACCAGGTGGCCGACGGAGTAGTAACGATAATTCACGATAAGCAACCGCTTGTTTTGATAGGTCATCAAAAACAATTAGTACATGCTTGCCGTTATACATAAATTCTTCTCCCATAGCCATACCAGCATATGGAGCGATATACAATAAAGGCGCTGGCTGTGAGGAGCCCGCAGAAACGACAATTGTATAATCCATAGCACCATACTTACGTAACGTTTCAACTTGTGAACGTACCGTTGAATCCTTTTGACCAATGGCTACATAAATACAAATCATATCTTGACCTTTTTGATTAATGATTGTATCAATTGCAATCGACGTTTTTCCAGTTTTTCGGTCTCCAATAACTAATTCACGTTGTCCCCGGCCAATAGGAACCAATGCATCGATTGTCTTTAATCCCGTTTGCATCGGTTCTGAGACAGATTGACGGGCCATTACTCCAGGTGCTTTTGCTTCAACTGGACGAGATTTCGTTGTTTCAATAGAACCGAGACCATCAATGGGTTGACCCAAAGGATTGACCACACGTCCAATTAAATCTTCACCAACTGGAACTTCCATGATACGTCCAGTTCGTTTTACCTGATCTCCTTCACGAATTGTTTCAAATTCTCCCAAGATAATAATCCCAACATCATTGGATTCAAGATTTTGAGCCATACCAAAAGAGCCATTTGAAAATTCGAGAAGTTCTCCACTCATGGCATTTTCTAACCCATGTGCACGCGCAATACCGTCACCTACATAAGTAACTGTACCAACTTCTTCCACGGATAATTTACTTTCATAACCTTTGATTTGTTCCTTGATCAAAGCGCTTATCTCTTCTGCTTTGATAGCCATTCGTATCACCTCTTTAAACTCATTCTTCTCTTACTGACTTAATGATTTTTTTAACTGTTCAAACTTATTTTTTATACTTCCATCAATTACTTGGTGATTCACTTCAATAATGACCCCACCAATAATAGAAGGATCTATTTCTTCTATTAACTCAGCTCTTTTGTAACCGAATCGGGTGGCAATGGCTTGAGCTAGGTGTTGCTTTTGAGTTTGTGTTAACGGAACCGTTGTTGTTACAATTGCTGAAACGATTCCTTTTGTTTCATAGTATTCTTTTTCAAATTCCTCAATAATCATTAAAATGTCATACATTCGTTCGTACTGAAAAATAACTTCCAGAGCATCGTGTACTAGCCCATCATAATTATGATTAATTGTATCCATTAAGGATCTTTTTTCGTGCTGATTTAATCGATCATCACTTAATATATTTCCTAAATCAGAGTTTTCAGTAAAAATTCCTTTCACTGTTTGTAATGTTTCAAATATGGAATCTTCATTGTTGTTTTCGACCGCCAGTTCAAAAATAGCTTTTCCATATCGCTTACCAACAGTATATTTATCTAGTTTCATCGCCTGAACCTAAGTCTTCAATATATTGATTGATCAAACTTTGATGTGATTCAGGAGAAAGTTCTTTATTTAGTATCTTCTCAGCAATTTCAAGGGAAAGCTCTGTCACATCGCCTTTTACAGATTGTAAAGTGGATTGACGTTCCATAGTAATATCTTTTCTAGCCTTCTCTTTGATTTGTGACGCTTCTGTCTGAGCATTTGCTAAAATTTGTTGGCGGTCTGTTTCTCCATTTTTTTGCGCATCTTTTATAATATTTGCAGCTTCAACTCGAGAACCCGATAATCTTTCTTGAGTTTCTTCTTCATTTTTTTTAGCTTCAATACGTGATTGTTCAGCTGAATCGATGTCATTTGCGATTTTGTCTTCGCGTTTCTTTAGCGTCTCAGCAATAGTATTCCACGCAAATTTTTTAAGTAGCACAAGTAAAAGAAGAAACGAACCTGTAACCACGACCATGCTACTGATCGTCGTATTATGCACATCTGCGACAGAAATTACTAATTGATTAAACATGCGTTACGTCTCCTTTATCAAATATTACTTGCATCTGATGCACAATGTATAACTTTTTTTAAGCTCCATCGCGCAAAAACCTTTTTCCAACTATTCCAATAAGCAATAGAATAGAAAAATCATAAAAAAAGCAGAAGGATTCGTAGAAGAAATCACTTCTGCCTTATCTCCTACTATAATACCATCAACAATGCGACAACGATCCCTAAGATAGGAACAGCTTCAATGAAGGCCATCCCTAAAATCATTGTTGAACGAACATCCCCTGCTATTTCTGGTTGACGAGCCATTGATTCTAAAGCTGTTGCTACAACCTTAGAGTTACCAAAAGCTGCCCCAAATGCTGCTCCAATAATTGCTAAACCTGCTGCGATAAATTGCATAATAATTTTCCTCCTAGTTGTTTAAGACTATTGTCTATTCTTTTACTATTTTATGGCTTAAAAATACCATTGTTAACGTTGTAAACACATATGCTTGAATACCTCCAATAAACAGAGAAAATCCTATCCAAGTTGTTTCCAGAATAATGGCAAAAGGAAGCACCAACCATCCTAACCCATTCACCATTTGAATAATCAATCCCAAAAGTACCTCTCCAGCATAAATATTTCCATATAGCCGTAAACCCAAACTGATAATATTGGTAAATTCTTCGATAAATTTAATTGGTAAGATGACAGCCGCGGGTTCCATAAAGCTATTTTTTATATATCCTTTTAAACCAAATTTTTGTGAACCAAAAAAATGAGTGAGTAACATTACCATAAAGGCTAAAGACAATGTAACAATAGGATCAGCCGTAGGACTTTTCCAAAATGTAACATCATCTGGCGTAACGATTTTGGTTACTAGTCCAATTTCATTTGCCACTAATACAAACATAAATAAACTAAAAGCCAAAAAATGATAATTTGAGACTTCATTTGCAGGAAGTTGTGACGAAGCAATTCCTCGGACAAAATCGATCACATATTCCAAGGCATTTTGTTTGCCTTTTGGTTTCATTTGTAGATTTCTAGAAAAAGCAAATACTACCGAAAATACAATGGCACAAGTAAGCAGTGTCATCAATACAATCGTTCCATCAAACCAGACTGGACCAATGTGAAACAGGAATGAACGTTCTTCCAAAATTTTCCACCTCTTTTCTTACTTAAAAGCTCAGTTGTTTAAAATCGGGTCCTTAATTTTACCAACTTTACTGACAATCGCTATCATACCACCTTCCAAAGAAAATTTCAAAGCATTTTCTGTAAAAAACAGTCTCTTTCCACCATTAAAAAAATGAATAGAAAATTGAAATTTCCAAAGTTTCATAAATAACACTTTTACTATGGAATTCTTTTTGAAACAATACTTCTATACCTATTATAATAGCAAATGTCATTGTATTTAGAAAACAAAAGGCATTCACTCAATAATTTTTCATGGCCCGTTCTATTTGACGTTCTTGATCTTTTCTTTTCAAGGTTTCTCTTTTATCATATTCATGTTTTCCTTTAGCTAGACCAATTAAAACTTTGGCATACCCATCTTTAAGATAGACCTTCAAAGGAATGATGGTGACGCCTTTCGTTTTGGTCTCTCCTGCTAATTTATTGATTTGTTTTTTATGAAGCAAAAGTTTTCTTGTTCGTAATGGATCATGATTATAGATGTTTCCTTGTTCATAAGGGCTAATATGCACATTCATGAGAAATGCCTCACCTCTGGCAATTCTTACGAAACCATCTTTTAAGTTGATACGGCCATTTCGTATCGACTTGATTTCGGTTCCTTGTAAAGCAATACCTGCTTCCATCGTATCAATAACGGTGTAATCATGCCGAGCTTTTTTATTTTGCGCGATTAGTTTTCCTTGGCCTTTTGGCATAAAAATTCTTCCTTTCAAGCTATCTCTTATTTCTATCGGCTTTTTTTCGTTTTCGTTTAACCCTTTTTTTAGCATAATTTTTATTATGCCCTTTTTTCTTATGAGAAGTTGATTTTTTCTCTGTTTCTCGCTTCTTTTGTGAAGAATGTTTTTTAGCTTTCTTTTTCCCTTTTGTAAGTTTCTTTTTAGCAAAGGTTGTATTTTCAGACTCTTTCAACTCAAAATCGACTTCTCTTGTATTTGGATCAGCTTTTATTACTTTCACACGAACTTTTTGACCAATTTTAAATATTTGGTGAGTATGTTCACCAATAAGAGCTAATTGGTTTTCATAATAGTGATAATAGTCTTGCGTCATTGAACTAATATGGACAAGCCCTTCAATCGTGTTGGGCAATTCAACAAAAAGTCCAAATTTTACTACTGAGCTAATAACACCTTCAAATTCTTCATCAATGTGGTCTACCATGAATTCTGCTTTTTTCATGGCATCTACTTCTCGTTCAGTCTCAACTGCTCGACGTTCCATTTGTGAACTATGAACCGCAATTTCTTCTAGCTGTTCTTTCCATTTGGCTTGATTTTTTTCTGAATGATCTTCTTGATAGGACCGAATCAAACGGTGTACAATCAAATCTGGGTAACGTCTGATAGGCGAGGTAAAGTGCGTATAATACTGAGCAGCTAGTCCATAATGTCCAACATTTTCTTCAGAATATTTAGCTTGTTGCATACTTCTTAAGAGCATCATGTTTATGACCATAGCTTCAGGTCTTTCAGAAGCTTCGATCAAGACTCTTTGAAGTTCTATAGGCTTAATAGACCCTTTTTCTTGTTTGACTAAAATACCTAAAGCTGAAGCAAAATCAAAGAATGTTTTAAGTTTTTCTTCTTTGGGTTCTTCGTGAATTCGATACAAGAACGGTAATTTTTTTTGATTGAAGTGCTTAGCGACTGTTTCATTAGCCGCTAACATGAACGATTCAATCATCTTTTCGCCTATCCCTCTTGTTCTCAATAAGATATCTGTGGGATGACCATCATCATCAACCACAATCTGAGCTTCCTTATCTTCAAAAGAAACTGCCCCACGTTTTTTGCGCATATCTTCTAATAGTTGGTGCAACTCCCTCATTTCTTCAAACATTGATACTAAACCTTCATAACGATCACACGTTTCAGGATCTTTGTCTTCTAAAATCTGATTGACTGCTTGATAAGTCATGCGTTCCGTCGATTCAATAATGCTTGGAAAAATATCATAAGAAACTACCTGTCCATGTAAATCAATTTCCATTTCACAACTCATTGTTAGGCGAGGCGTGTGTGGATTTAATGAGCATATTCCATTTGATAAGCGTTTTGGAATCATAGGAATGACACGATCTGTCAAATAAACACTTGTTCCTCTTTCAAAAGCCTCTTTATCCAAAAGACTATTTTCTTTAACATAATAAGAAACATCGGCAATATGAACTCCTAAAAAAAAGTTCCCATTTGTTAGTTTTTGAACTGTGACCGCATCATCTAAATCTTTGGCATCTGCTCCATCAATAGTCACAATCTTTTGTCCGCGTAAATCATGTCGTTTAGGAAAATCTTTGGGGTTGATCGTTTCTGGTAAATTTTCTGCTTCAAGCAATGCTTCTTCAGAAAATTTATTAGGTATTCCTTTTGCAACAACAACAGATAAGATATCCATTCCAGGATCATCTTTGTGTCCTACAATATGTGTCACGATACCTTCTATTTTTTGCGGGTCATTTGGTTGAGGATATTTTGTTATTGTTACTTTCACAACACTGCCATTCACTGGTTGAATACCCTTTTTTTCAATCATTAGATGTAAGTTAGCAAGTTTTTTATCCTTTGGTATTACTTGCCCGTAATAACTTTTGGAAAGAATCTTTTCGTTTTCAAAAGCACTATACTCGCCTACAATACTTTGAGTATGATGTTCTTTTATTTCAATGACCTTTCCTTCTGCCCCACGTTCTTCAAAACTTAGACTTGGTTTCGTAATTTTAATTAAGACTGTATCCCCGTCCATTGCAAATGCCGTGTTTTCTTTAGAAATATAGATATCGGCTTCTTCAGGATCAATCGTTACAAAGCCAAAACCACGTTCATTGGCACGAAAAGTTCCTTCTAGATAGTTTTGCTGACTAACAGCTTTTATCTTCCCTGTTTTTGTCAGTTGTATTTTCTTTTCTCTTTCTAATTTGGCAACTGTTTGCACCAACATCTTAAATTCTTTACTTCTTTGTAAATTCAACAGTTCTGCGATTTCCTGCATAGAATAAGAATTGCGAGATTTTTCGTTTAGAACATCAAGTATACGTTCCTCGATTGTTTGCTTCATATTATCATTCCTCCATCCATGGTAAAGTACGCAAAAAGTCAGCGATATCTCTCTCAAATTCTTTTCTTTCAGGTCCTATCGTAACAACATGTCCGCTTTCTGGATACCATTTTAAAGTTACTTTGGTTTGTTTTAGACCTTTCGCTGTTTCATAAACAGTAATAGCTTCAATCATTTGATCTTTGCCAGCTTGTGCTAAAAAGACAGGTCTATCAATTTTATGAATATTTTGACTCACTGTGTTTTCAAAAGTCTCAATGGCCCTCAATTGTTGTAAGGCATTGTCTTCAATTCTTACATATTTATTTTCTTGTTCAGTTTCCGCATAATTTCCAGTTTTCAAAACTGTTTTAGCATACTTTAAAAAACTTTGGTATACATTTGTTTTTGTTGGAAAAATCGGTGAGCAAAACGCGCCACCACCAATAATAGAGGCATCATTTTCTGTCAAAGTTTTCATGGCCATAATGCCGCCCATAGATAATCCAAATACAGCAATTTGTTGATACCCTTTCTCTTTTAAAAAGGCAATTGCAGCTTTTGTATCTTGGTACCATTGTTGTGGATTTTTATTCAATATATCTTCTGGATCCAATGTACCATGACCGGCAAACATCGGCGAATAAACAGTATAGTTTTCTTGTTCCAATGAGCGACAAAGCATTCTTACATCATTGGGACTTCCTGAGTAGGCATGAAGAATCAAAACGGCTCTATTTCCGTGTTCTTCAAATAATGGTTTAGGTAAATTTATTCTTCTCGTCAAATTACAACACCTCTTATTTCACATTCTATCACATTTGCAATAAATACAAAAAGCACAACCTTGTCTTCTCTTTTAAAAACAAAAAAAGAGCTTGAGAACATTGGCTCAAACTCTAACAGTTTATTTAGAAGACAATAGAACTAGAACAAATAAAAGAATCATCCAAATTGTTCCTAAAACAGTTGTTGCTCGTTTCATTACAGCTTCAAAACCTCTAGCTTTTTGCTTTCCGAATAATTGGTCAGCTCCACCAGTAAAAGCACTCGCTGCGCTATTTTGTTTACTTGGTTGCATCATAATCGTAATGATCAATAAGACTGATATGACCAATACCGTTCCTAAAATAAAATTATACAAATCCATAACCCTCCGTCAATGATTTCATTTCGTCTTTTTCACTTTAGCACATTTTTATCCATTTGACTAGTCATTAAATAATGGAAAAGAACTTGTCTCTTTATTTTTGTTATCATTCACGGCTAAATTTTCCGACCAAGGCGACACTAAACCAATGTGTCTACTATTATTAACCGTGAGATATAAGCTCATGGCGTTTCCACAGCTGACTTTAACCAAACCAATCGCCAAGTGAAGTGCCTCGTGGAACCGTGAAGTGTCACTCATTTTTTAGTCTATTCCTTTTTATTTTGAGACCAGTATAAATAATTTAACCGAACCGCACCATCTTCTTTGGCAGGAAGATAGAAAGTCTGTGTTTTTTTTAGTTCAGGATCATACTGTTTTAAAAAGTCCATAACCGAATGAGGCACACTGTCAGTCAAAACAAAAGAGTAATCACTAGCTTTTATGCGTTCAAAGGTAATTTTTTCTCCATCTTCATAAGTATTGACTACAGTAACAGAATCAACATAACGACTTAATTCATCTACAAAATTTTTTGTTCTTTTACTACCAACCACGGTTATATGAATTGTTTTTGCCCATCTTAAAACCTCTTCGTTAGTAATCCAAATGTCACGTTCTTTTTTTTGCTTTTTCTTTTGTTCTTTTACCTTGAAATCAGTTGACTGATAATTTTGAATGAGTGGATAGCAATAAATCAAAAATGCACTTAATTCTTCCTCTAGAATCGGGGATACTTGAATCACCATGCCATCTCGTAACAAGTCGTAGCGCTTAAAATGAACTGGTAAAATCAAAGGCAAAACAAGTTCCTCATTCAAATCATGAAAGAAATAGTTATCCTCACTTATTTCCAAATACCCATACAAGCGTTCGTCCACCGCTTGAACTTTTCTTGAATTTATTTCAAAAATTTTCGTATATTTTTCAAATAAACGATTGGCATCGCGATAATGGTCAAAATTTTCAACAGTTAATTGATCTGTCAGATTTCTTAAAGAAGTACGTGGAGACGGGCTGTGCAACTGATCAAAACGACTTTGTAATTTTCTCAAATGAGACTTCACACGTTTATGTTCAATTCGCAAATCTTCTAATTGGGTGTTCTTTTTATTCAGAAGTTTTTGGCGCCTTGTATTATTAAACTCAAGTTGATTGTTTTTATTTTCAAGAATTTTAATTTCTTTATTATGTTCATTATCTCTTTTATAAGCATCATTTAAATATCGTTTTGTATCGATACGTCCTTGCATTAAAAATAGAATCCATTTATTGCGAAGCTCTATTTCCTCCAGTGCGCTTCCTTTTTCATCCCATCCCGCTGTTCTTAATTTTGATACAACTTTCTCAAATTCAGCTTTCTCTTTTTCAATTTTATGCGTCTTTTCAAGAAAATAATGATTGGTTTCGTTTTTAGTTTCCGAAAGACTTTCTTCAAGCTGTCGTGTTTTTTTTCGTAGTTGTTTGCTGGTTTTTTTCTCTTTTGACAAAGCGGCTTTCTTTTGTTTTAACTCAATTTTAGTCTTTGCAAGTTCACTTCTTAACTTATTTATTTCTGAAGATTCTTCTGAGTGTTTGTCATTTTTGGATGTTACTTTTTTTTCTGGTTTTCTTGTTAGTTGCAAACGTTCCGCCTGTTTTTCTCTCATTTGCTGTAACAAATGCTCACGATGATCGCTTGCTTGAAGTACATTTTCTTCTCTTTTTTTCAAGAATGACGTTCTGATACCAAATATTTCTTCTTCCTTCATTCTCACACCTTCCCATTTTTATTTACTTAAAGTATATCAGAATTCGTTTACAATTCATATCAATAAAGTAAAAAACAACCCTCAAGGATCCTTGAGGATTGTTTTTAGTTGCTATTACCTAAAAATTATTTATTTTTTAAATTGTAGAAAGAGTTTAATCCTTTGTACTCAGCAACTTCACCAAGTTGGTCTTCAATACGTAACAATTGATTGTATTTAGCAATACGGTCAGTACGTGATAAAGAACCAGTTTTGATTTGTCCAGCATTTGTTGCAACTGCAATGTCAGCAATCGTTGAATCTTCTGTTTCACCAGAACGGTGAGAAACAACAGCTGTGTAGCCAGCTTCTTTAGCCATTTCAATTGCTTCAAATGTTTCGGTTAAGGTACCAATTTGGTTAACCTTGATTAAAATTGAATTCCCAACTCCTTCAGAAATTCCACGAGAAAGGATTTCAGTGTTGGTTACAAATAAATCATCACCAACCAATTGAACTTTATCGCCAAGACGATCCGTCAATAATTTCCAACCTTCCCAGTCATTTTCATCCATACCATCTTCAATTGTTAAGATAGGATATTTTTCAACTAAACCTTCAAGGTAATCTACTTGTTCTTGAGCATTACGTTTTGCTCCAGATTCCCCTTCAAATTGAGTATAGTCATAAACACCATCTTCATAAAATTCAGAAGAAGCACAGTCAAATCCTAAATAAACATCTTTTCCTGGTTCTAAGCCAGCCGTTTTAATTGCTTCCATGATGGTTTCAACAGCATCTTCTGTTCCTTCAAATGCTGGTGCAAATCCACCTTCATCTCCTACTGCTGTTTCAAGTCCACGAGCTTTCAATAATTTTGATAAAGTATGGAAGATTTCAGCTCCCCAACGTAAAGCTTCTTTAAATGTTGGTGCACCTACTGGTAAAATCATAAATTCTTGGAATGCAATTGGTGCGTCTGAGTGAGAACCACCATTTACAATATTCATCATAGGGGTAGGCAAAACTTTTGTATTGAATCCACCAAGATAATGGTATAAAGGAATTTCAAGATAGTCTGCTGCTGCGCGTGCACAAGCGATTGAAACGCCTAAAATAGCATTCGCACCTAATTTTCCTTTATTTGGTGTACCATCTAATTCGATCATCTTTTTGTCGATGGCTAATTGATCACGAACATCAAAACCAATAATTTCGTCTGCAATCACATTGTTCACGTTATCGACAGCTTTAGAAACACCTTTTCCACCATAACGAGCTTTGTCGCCATCACGTAATTCAACAGCTTCATGTTCACCTGTAGAGGCACCAGAAGGAACCATTCCGCGTCCAAAGGCACCAGATTCTGTATAAACCTCTACTTCAATCGTTGGGTTACCGCGTGAGTCTAAGACTTCGCGAGCATAAACATCAGTAATAATTGACATGTTTTGTCTCTCCTTTGAGTTTGTTTTATCTTAAGGGAATCTCCCTTTTATACATCTTACATTTTAAAGAAAATTTTCTACAACTGCAAGCTTTTATTTGCTGGCATCTAACAATGCTAAGAATGAATCTGCTTTTAGACTTGCGCCACCGACTAATGCACCGTCTACATTTTCTTTTTCCATATATTCAGCAATATTTTCTGGTTTCACAGAGCCACCATATTGGATACGAAGCGCATCTGAAACTTCAGTATCATATAATTTTTCAACGGTTTTACGAACAACACCGCAAATTTCATCCGCAATTTGTGCGTCTGCAGATTTTCCAGTGCCAATTGCCCAAATAGGTTCATAAGCAATGACCATACTAGAAACTTGTCCAGCGGTAAGGCCTTCTAGCCCAGCTGTAATTTGTTTTTCGATCCATTCAGCAGTTTTTCCTGCTTCATAGGTTTCTAAGGTTTCTCCACAACACATAATTGGGATCATCCCATTGTTAAAGATAGCTTTTGCTTTTTTGTTAATTTCTTCATCGGTTTCATGGAAATATTCACGACGTTCTGAATGTCCAATGATGACATAATCAACACCAAGATCAGCTAAAGCTGCAGGAGATGTTTCACCTGTATAAGCACCCGCATTTTCCCAATAACAATTTTGAGCAGAAATTTTCAAATCAGTCCCTTTTGCACTATCCACCAAAGTTTCTAAAAAAAGTGCTGGAGAACCAATCACTGAATCTACTTTATCACTAGCTGGTATTTTTGTTTTAACTGCTTCAGCAAAATCTTTTGCTTCACTTGCAGTCAAATTCATTTTCCAGTTTCCTGCGATAATAGGTTTACGCATTATAAACGACTCCTTCGTATACGAAATAATTTTCAAAAGAAGGTTTTCTTATTAAAGAAGAAAATCCATCTTATTTATCATTGATAGCAGCTAAGCCAGGTAATGTCTTTCCTTCTAACAATTCTAAGCTTGCGCCACCACCTGTTGAAATGTGTGAGAATTTGTCAGCAAAGCCTAGTTGTTCCGCTGCTGCTGCAGAATCTCCGCCACCAATAATTGTTGTAGCATCTTTAAGATTTGCAATAGCTTCACAAACACCAATGGTTCCTTTTTGGAAATTGGACATTTCAAATACGCCCATAGGACCATTCCAGACAACTGTTTTAGCATCTTTTAAAACATCTGCAAACAATTCAACTGTTTTAGGACCAATATCTAAGCCCATTTGTCCTTCTGGTACATCATAATCATGCGTTTCAGTAGGTACATCATTTGAAAATTCTGCAGCTGTTACTGAATCAACTGGTAATATCAATTTATCGCCAGCTTTTTCAATCAATGATTTCGCTAACTCAACTTTATCTGCTTCGACTAATGAGTTTCCAATACCAAGTCCTTTAGCTTCATAAAAAGTGTAAGTCATGCCGCCACCAATTAAAATCTTGTCAGCTTTTTCAATTAGATTTTCGATAACGCCGATTTTGTCAGAAACTTTAGCCCCGCCTAAAATAGCAACCATTGGACGTTTAGGATTTTCAACTGCTTCTTGAATAAATTTGATTTCTTTTTCCATCAAGTAACCAGCAACAGTTGGGATACCTGTTGATGCAATTCCTACATTAGAAGCATGTGAACGATGCGCCGTACCAAAAGCATCATTGACGAAAACATCACCTAATGAAGCCCAGTATTTACCTAATTCAGGATCATTTTTACTTTCTTTTTTACCATCGATATCTTCAAAACGAGTATTTTCAAAAACAACGACGTCACCATCACCTAAATTACTAATAGCATCTTCAAGGTCTTTTCCACGTGTTTCTGAAACAAAATTAACCGGTTTATCTAGCAGTTCGCTTAAA
This sequence comes from Candidatus Tetragenococcus pullicola, assembly GCA_019115705.1. GTDB lineage: Bacteria > Bacillota > Bacilli > Lactobacillales > Enterococcaceae > Tetragenococcus > Tetragenococcus pullicola. Next base: position 16,073 of record DXDB01000065.1, read on the forward strand.
CGTTTTGCTACAGGCGCTAACGATTTTCCAGCTTTATCTTCTTCAGTCTTCACTCGGCCTAGGTGAGAAAACAAGATGGCTTTTCCACCATGGTTTAAAATATAAGTAATTGTTGGTAGTGCAGCTTTAATACGTGTATCATCCGTAATTACGCCTTCTTTTACTGGCACATTAAAATCAACACGAACTAAAACTTTTTTACCTTTTAAATCAATATCTTCTACAGTTTTTTTAGCCATTAAAACAAACCTCCTATAAATAATAGTTCACTTTAAAAAAAGCCGGAGAAGCGCGTCGCTTCCCCGCTTTTATTAACCTAAATCCAATTATTCGTTCACTGAATTTATTTTCTTACGGATTATAAAGTTGCTGCAAAGTATTCTAAAGTACGAACCATATTAGAAGTAAAACCATATTCATTATCGTACCATGCAACAGTTTTAACTAATTTTTCGCCTTTTTCGCCTTCCATTACAGCTGTTTGAGTTGCATCAAAAATAGATCCTGATGGGTAGCCAATAATGTCAGAAGAAACGATTTCGTCTTCTGTATATGCAAATGCATCGCTTGAAGCTTCTTTCATTGCTGCATTTACTTCTTCAACAGAAACATCTTTGTTCAATACAGAGTATAAGTTTGTTACAGAGCCAGTGATTGTTGGAACACGTAGAGCCGTTCCATCAATGCGTCCGTTAACTTCAGGAATAACTTTACCCACTGCTTTAGCAGCACCAGTTGATGCTGGAATAATGTTGTCCGCACCAGCACGGTTTTTGCGTCCACCAGGAGCATCTTGCAATTTTTGAGTTGCAGTATAAGCATGAACAGTTGTCATCAACGCACGGTCAACGCCAAAACTATCGCTTAATACTTTAACCATTGGTGCAAGACAGTTTGTTGTACATGAAGCTGCAGAAACGATTGTATCATCTGCTTCAATGATTTCATGGTTCACACCATAAACAATTGTTTTTGTTTCTTTTGATTTAGCAGGTGCTGAAATCAAAACTTTTTTAGCGCCAGCTTCAATGTGAGCATTTGCTTTAGCTGCATCAGTAAAGAAACCAGTACATTCTAATACTAAGTCAACACCTAATTCTTTCCATGGTAAATCGCCAGGATTTTTTTCTGCATAAGCTTTAACTTCTTTTCCGTCTACGATCAAAGCATCTGATTTTGCTTCTACACTGTAAGGGAAACGACCTTGAGCAGTATCATACTTCAATAAATAAGCTAAGTCATTGATATCTGTTAAATCATTGATAGCAATAACTTCCAATGAATCACTTGATTCCAAAATACGACGTAAAGCTAGACGACCAATACGTCCAAATCCGTTAATAGCAACTTTTGTTGACATAATGTGATTTCCTCCTTATGAAAATCATAATTTTTTTATTTTAAAGGGTTACCCCTTTTAAAATCTCATTTGCTGCAGCTTCATCAGTGATGAGCCACGTTTGTTTTGGTGCATTTTTCATATATGCCGCTATCGCTTTGGCTTTACTTTTTCCGCCAGCCACGGCAATGATATAAGGAATTTCTTCTATGTCCTTTAATTGTAAACCAACACGTGGGGTTTTGTAAACTACTTTGCCATCTTCATCGTAGAAATAGCCAAAAGATTCTGCTACAGCATTTTTTTGCTTCAACATCAAAATCTCTTCTTCAGACATTTTTCGTCGAGCAGCCATATGCAAAGCTCGTCCAATACTATGGATAACACAGTTGGCTTGATTGATTAAATCCAACACTTCTACAATCGATGGTTCCTGAAGTAGCTGTTTATAAGTTTGGCTACTCAGTTGTTCTGGCACATAAAGCGTTCGGTATTGACCGTTACTTTTAATTGCCATCTCAGCACTTACAGAGTTTGCCTGTACATTTACCGCTTCTCCAATTCCACCTCGCGCAGGAACAAAAAGGTTTTCTCGTTTGGATGTTTTCAAGTTTGTTAATTCTTTTGCAACTCGTGACATCGTCGTTCCGCCCATTACAGCAATAATATTTTTTCCATCAGGTAAATTTTTTGTTAACGTTTCGTTTAGCAATTGACCAAAACGAGAAATAACTTTCACCTGTTGGTCACTATTTCCATCAGCGATCAAACAACGTGCTATTCCAAAAGTATCCGCCAGCTTTTTTTCAATTTGATGGACGCCAAACAATCGATCCATCATTTTCCCAAGCTGTTTATAGACAACGTCACCTTTTTCAGTCAGACGCATACCACTTTTAGTAGAAAGAATCAAATCAAGTTTTTTTAAAAGATCTGTTTCTGTTCTCAAAACGCGCTCAGTTAAATTTAGACTTTCTGATAATGTACGTCTTCCTACCGGTTGCATCCAATAGATTCTTTGTAAAATTCGATACCTTTCTTGGACCACTTCTAAGATATCTGGGGCAATGGCTTCAAAGACTTCTAATTCATCAAACATAGCCAACCTCCATTGGTCGCTATTTGTCCAAGCTAGACTTAACACGACCCATCTACTGCAAAAAAAATTGCATTTGACCTTAAAAACTTTCTTCCTTACACGAATATTGTAGCACGTGTCTTCTAATTTTTCAATACGTTTAAACAGTTTCATGAAAATAATTTGTAAAAAGGATCTTGTTGACGAGATATATCGTTCTATCAAAAAGAACAATGAAAAAATTGGTTACCTTTTTAATAAATTCCTAATACTCTCTCAATAGATTCAATGATTCTTTTCCTAAATGGTTTTCAAGGAACTAGGAATTTTTCCATTTTTAACGTATACTGAGTAAGTGAAGACACAGTAATTGAAACCATTTTTGATAACATTTATAAAAAATAAGTAAATTTGGCACATTTTTGGCACAAAAAAACTAGAAACATTGCTATTTCAACATTTCTAGCCTAATTTATACGCACCCTGAGGGAATCGAACCCCCGTCTCAAGAACCGGAATCTTACGTGATATCCACTACACTAAGGGTGCACGTGTACTGCCTTCACTAGTTTACCAAATTTTAAAAAAAATACAAGGGGAATTTTTATGAGATTTGAACAACAGTTTTCACAACAACAAAAGCAAACACAAAAATTAGCCATGACCCAACAATTACAACAGTCCATACAAGTTTTGCAATTCACTACGGAAGAATTAAGTAAGTATCTGGAAAATCAAGCCTTGGAAAATCCTTTGTTGGAAGTATCTTCACCAAATTATACTTCCAATTACTCGAAACCAAAAAAATATGACGGCAATGAATTGGATTTTCTTAGTCAAATTCCAGATACAAAACTTTCTTTATTTGAACATTTGATTGATCAAATTCATTTAAACTACCGTGATACCTATCTACGTTCTTTAGTTCTCTATTTAGTCGAATATATTGATTTAAATGGTTTTTTAACCATTTCCCTAGAAGAAACACAAAAAAACACGGGTGGAACTGCCATTCAATTACTAGATGCTTTGACCTTAATTCAACAATTAGATCCAGCTGGTGTGGGCGCTAGAAACTTGCAAGAATGTTTGATGTTACAAACTGAAAGAGACCAAACTGCCCCAGATTTAGCTTATATTGTTTTGGAAGAATTCTTCAATGAATTGGTTGATCGAAAATGGGAAATAATTGCCAACAATTTCTCAGTGGACTTACCAGCAATTCAAGAAATTTTTGATTATATTCAAACACTTACGCCAACTCCTGGTGCAGCCTATGGTAATACTGAGGGACTTTACATTGTTCCAGATCTTACTGTTAAAATTACAAACAACTCTGTTCGTGTTTATTCCAATCGAAAAGAACAGCCAACAATTTCTTTCCAACAAAAATATTTTGATAAGATGGCTAAAACTGGCGATGCTGAAGTTCTAGCTTATTTAAAAGAAAAAGAAAAAAACTTTGATTGGCTTAAAAAAACTATTCATCAACGAGGCGATACCATCTACCGAGTGGGGGAAGCTATTGTTTCTCATCAAAAAAACTTTTTCTTAAATGAATCCCATCCAATAAACCCTTTGATTTTAAAAGATATTGCGCAAGAATTAGAGATTCACGAATCAACAGTGAGTCGAGCAGTCAATGGGAAATATTTAGAAACAGAATTCGGTGTCTTTGAATTAAAATCTTTTTTTAGTCAAGGGATAAGTTCTAACACAGGTATTCATTCAACCAGCGATATCAAACAAAAAATTCAAGATCTTATTTCAAACGAAAATAAAACAAAACCTCTTTCAGACCAAAAAATTGTCGAATCGCTTCAAAAAATGGGTTTTGACGTTTCTAGAAGAACCGTTGCTAAATATCGTGACCAACTGAATATTCCAAGCTCGTCTAAACGAAAACGATACGATAAATAATTAAAAAGCGAAAACTGCATCTCAGCAGTTTTCGCTTTTTTAATCGATTTATCCAGAGTAACAAGTTAAATCATTATTAATTTTTTTCGTTGTCATCGTCATCGTATTCGTCTTCATCATCGAAGTCATCGTCATCATCATCATCTAAAATCGTTAAATCTTCTTCAATGTTTCCAGGAATTTCTTCTTCATCGTCATCATTATCAGAAGCACCGATTTCTTTTAAATCAGAATCGTAGGCAGCGATTTCTTCATCATCGTCGTCCTCATCATCATCAAACAAGTCCTCATCGTCATCATCGTCGTCTTCTAAGTCAGTATCTTCTGGATCGTCGTCATTATAATCGATAGCATCTTCATCATCTGTAATGAACGCATTGACTCTTTTACGTTTTTTACGACGTGGTGCTTCATCTTCATCATCATCTACATGAGAAACTTCTTCGTCAACGGAATCGATAGCATACCAAGAGCGTAACCCCCAGCGATTTTCTCCTAAAGAAATAAAACTTCCATCAATATTTAATTCTGTATAAAATTGCGCCAATGATTCACGAATTTCACTATCACTTTTTTCCAAATACGTTTGAATTTGATTGGTCAAATCGGTAAAATCCATTACATCGCCCTTATTTTCTAAAATTGCATGAGCGACTTCAATCATTGATAATTCATTTTTATTTATGCCTTCAAATTCTTTTAGTTCCAATCTGGACACGTCCTTTCACAGTCTAGGATTAATCATACAAAACTGTAGCCAAAAAATCAATTTTTTCTTTAAAATATCTTCACTTTAAGCAGTAAATTCTAAATTAATTTTATAATTTCCTATTTTTTCCTCTGCCATATACAAATGATAATCCACTGTGATTTCCCCTGAAATCGGCCGGTCTTTTAAACTAAAGTGTAAATCATTTGTATAAGTACTAAAAAACATCATTCCAAAAGGAGTTTTATACGATGTCTCCACTTGCTCCCGATAAGAGAATTTTAATCGCAGTCTCATCTCACCCGAGCGAATTAATTGAATACTTCCATCAGGTAAAATTTTCATAGTAACTGGGACAGGTTCAGCCCCATCTTCTGCTTCTTCTTTGTATCGAATATATAGCGTATCGCCGATCTTAACGATTTGTCCAGGCAAATCAAATAAGAATTCTTCAAATTCATTATTTTGTCGTACTTCTGTTTTTAAATGGATAGAAATCGGTAACCCTTTGGTCAAATCCACTACCATCACTCCTAAAATTTATTCTTATATGTATTGTTCGTTCTTCTTTATTGTTCCTATTTTTTATCATTTTGTCAATCATCATTTCTCCGGATTGACTTATTTATGATAAAAAGGTCCAAAATTTATGATTTTCATCAAAAAAAAGCTTTTTCACACGTTTTTCTTTATTTTCGTTTATAATGAAAGAAATAGTATTAAGTGAGGGACTTTTATGAATAATTTTTTATTAATGGATCAACCGATTTATACCAAAGAGAACTGTTTTGATCCATTTGCTCTAACAGATATCTTGATAGAGTATGCTGGTGAAAAAAAACAACCGATTTTACATTTTTGGGAATGCGAAAATTTTTTTATTTTAGGAATGAAAGATACTCGTGTCCCGGATTTTTCTGAAGGAATTCAAACAATAGTCAAAAATGGCTATACTCCTGTCATTCGTAATTCTGGAGGTTTGGGCGTTATTTGTGACCGCGGCGTTTTAAATCTCTCTTTAATTTTTCCAAAAGAGGCACTAGAAACAATCGATCACTCGTATGAAAAAATGTATCATTTGATTCAACGCGTATTTCCTGAATTAACAATCGATGCCTTTGAAATCGAAAATTCTTATTGTCCAGGACGTTTTGATCTAAGTGTCAATGCAAAAAAAATTGCCGGTCTCTCCCAAAGACGTGTCAAAGGAGGCATCGCAGTCATGATGTATTTAAGTGTTGATGGTAATCAGAACAAGCGTGGCAACATCGTTTATGATTTCTATAGAGCGAGTTTAAAAGATGAATTTGGAACTAAAGGCTATCCCTCTGTTGATAGTCAAAGCATGACTACAGTAAGTGACCTTTTAGGTGAACACCTTTCAATAGATACAGTGAAAGATCGAGTGAAAGATATACTTGGATTAAAAACAGCTTCAATAGACACGTATCAATGGATTCAAACAAACAATCAAGAAGAAAACTTTAAAAAGCGTCATCATAGTATGGGTGAACGTAATCAAAAATTGAAGGAGGATCTTTATGCCAATTTCTTATAAAAATCAGCTACTTCCCATTGAGAAAGTATTTCGTGACCCTGTTCATAACTACATTCATGTGCAACACCAAGTCATTTTGGATTTAATCAATTCAAAAGAGGTCCAACGTTTACGACGTATCAAACAATTAGGTACTTCTTCGTTTACCTTCCATGGTGCTGAGCATAGTCGTTTTGCTCATTCATTAGGAGTCTATGAAATTACGCGTCAAATCTGTAATATTTTTCAGAGGAACTACTCAAAGGAAAAAATCGGAGAATATGGATGGGATGACAATGAGCGTCTGGTAGCTTTATGTGCTGCTTTACTCCATGATGTCGGACATGGTCCCTATTCTCACACCTTTGAACACATTTTTCACACAAATCACGAAGCTTTAACAGTTGAAATCATAACTTCACCTGATACAGAAGTATATCAAGTATTGAATCGAGTAGAAGCTGGTTTTCCTGAAAAAGTCGCAAGCGTGATTACCAAGACCTATCCCAATCCTCAGGTCGTTCAAATGATTTCGAGTCAAATTGATGCCGACCGTATGGATTATTTATTACGAGATGCTTATTTTACCGGAACACAATATGGTACTTTTGACTTAACAAGGATTTTAAGAGTCATTCGTCCCTATGAAGGTGGCATTGCCTTTTCTATGAGCGGAATGCATGCTGTAGAAGATTATATTGTTAGTCGCTATCAAATGTATGTTCAAGTTTACTTTCATCCTACATCTCGCGCGATGGAAGTGATGTTAGAACATCTTTTAAACCGTGCCCATGAACTCTACCAAGAAGATAAACAAACCTTTGAGACAAACTCACAATTATTGTTACCTTTTTTAGAAGAAAGATTCACCCTAAACGATTATCTTCGTTTAGATGATGGTGTTCTTAATACTTACTTCAATCATTGGCTCTCCAGTTCAGATGTGATATTGACTGATCTTTCACAGCGCTTTTTAAACCGAAAGCCTTTAAAATCTTGCTTATTTCAACCAGAATCACAAGGAGAGTTAATTGAAAAAATGAAAAAATTAGTAGAGACAGTAGGCTTTAATCCCAATTATTATACGGCCTTAAACTCAAGTTTTGATCTACCTTATGATTTTTACCGTCCTGAAAATGGCAAGCACCGAACACAAATCGAACTACAGCAAAAAGATGGTACTCTCATTGAACTATCACAAGCCAGTTCACTGGTTGCTGCTTTGGCCGGTCAAAGCCAAGGAGACCATCGCTTTTACTTTCCAAAAGAAATGATAGATCAAACACTACAAAACAATTTTGATCTTTTTTCAGAAACCTATCAAACATTTGCAAAACATATCCATAATGGCGCTTTAGTTCTTAAATAAGTAAAGTCTCAGAGTTTTGGCTCTGAGACTTTTTTCATGCTTTTTCCGTCATCCATTTTTGCAGAGCCCATCGGTGACTCCCTCTTTTTAATAATAACATTGCTTCATCTGGCGTTACCCAAGAAAGTCCATTGGTAGTTTCTGTAGGTGCGGCTACTTTTACCCATTGATCAACAACATAAAAATAACCAGGATTTTTAAAATACGTATCGCGATGACTCGAATAAAAATATTCAGTTGCTTCCCCTAAATAATTACCTACAGTCACCTGAAAACCGACTTCTTCAAGCATTTCACGATCGATCGTTTCCTGATGAGTTTCTTTATTTTCAATTTCTCCTCCTGGTAAAAAATAAGCACCATTGGGAGCTTGGACTAAGATTACTTCTTTTGCGTTATTACGAGAAATAATAACATAAACACCAAAACGATCCTGATAATTCTTTCCTACTTCTTTTTTTCCAAAAATCGGTTCCATTAAGACCACTGCCTTCCCCTTCAACACTTTTACGACTTTCAATAGTATTCTTTGTATTTTACTTGAATTTAAAAGAATAAACAAGTCTTCTACTTGATAAATGTTTTTTAACTCATTTTCTGTTGTTACAATTCACAACTAAATCTGCCGACCAAAGAACTCTTCATGAATATGTTTGCTATGAGCCTATGTGAGACGATGGTCCAAGAAAGTTTCACAGAGGACTTTAAAAAAGAAAAACTCTAACTACAGTAACTAAATTGATGGTACGTAGTAAAACAAACCTTATTATTTATTGGATAATTTTGATGAATCACAATAAAAAAGCATTCCCATCGAATGATTTTTATTCTAAGCTTTTTTATTCGATTAATGGTCAGGATATGATATCATGAAATAAGATAAGAAAGGATGATATGAAATGAAAATGGCACATACTTGTGTTCGAGTCAAAGATTTAAACGCATCTCTTGATTTTTATAACCAAGCGTTTGGGTTTGAAGAAAAAAGTCGACGAGATTTTCCTGATGGCAAATTTACTTTGGTTTACTTGTCCCTACCTGGAGATGATTATGAGTTAGAATTAACCTATAATTACGATCATCCAAGTTATGAACTTGGAGACGGCTATGGGCATATTGCAATTGCTGTCGATGATGTCAAATCTTTACACGAAAAACATAGTCAAAAAAACTTTGATGTGACAGACATGAAAGGTTTACCAGAGAATGAACCTTCTTATTATTTCATTAAAGATCCCGACGGCTATAAAATCGAAGTTGTCGCTAACAAATAATACCAATACAAGTAAGGAGACTGGCTTCATTCCAGTCTCCTTTTTAAGTTTCAAAAAAATCGGTAATCATTCGATAAACAACTTCTCTTTCTATTTCTTGAATGACTTCATGTTTCATGCCAGGAAGATTATACATATCAACTGTTTTATAACCAATTTTACGAAGTGTTTTTTCGGTATCTAACAGTCCCTTATCCCCACCAGTGATTCGATAATCTTCTTGCCCTGTGATACTTAAAATAGGTAACTCAGGATTTTGGCAAGTAAACTTAGCATAATTTTTAAGCTCGTGGTCTGCCTCCCAAATGGTAGCAACGCCAATATTATTATAGCCAGGAATAATGAAAGGATCATTTTCAGCTTTTTCAAGTTGCTCGATATCACTAGTCAGCCAAGTTTTATCTTCTGACCCAAAACCAGAAAGTTTCTTCATAATCCAAGAAAACTTATCTTTACCTGTAACTTTCATTGCTACATCAGCAATAACCAAGCCAAACTTTGAAATGCTTAGAAATTGAGGAGTTCCAGTCAAAACAAGTTTATCTATTTTTTCATCATTTGTCTGTAAATATAAGCGTGCAAGAATCGAACCAAACGAGTGCCCATAGAGATAAATTGGTTGCTTGGGGTATTTGGTTTTGATGAAGTCGGTGATTTCCACCTGATCTGCTATCATTCTTTGATAACCGGGCATTTGTCCTAAGGGATTAGCCTTATCAATCGAATGACCATGCCCTCTTAAGTCTGAAAGAATGACTGCATAGCCTTGCTTTGCCAAATAGTGAGCCAATTCCAAATAACGACCACTATGCTCTAAAACGCCGTGAATGACTTGAACAACTGCTTTTATTGGTCGATAGTTGGGTTCAACAATTTTCAAGGACAAAGGCAAACAATCTTTAGTGACCAGAAAAAAAGTCGATTCATGAATTTGTTCAGGTAACCCATTTTCTTCTTTTTGAATCGTTTCTTTTCTTTCAATCGTTTCTGGTCGATCTCTAAAAAGAAAATAAGTTCCTGTGACCAATCCACCTGCAATAAGTACCCATTTTTTCTTACTCATTATTTTCTCTCCTCTACTGATTTTATACTTGGGGATCTTTTTTATCTTCTTGACGCAAAAAATGATAGAGATTCTCTGCTACTTTTTGAGGAAGACCATGTGCATGAAGTTCTTCAATAGAGGCCTCTTTAATTTTTTTAAATGATTTAAATTCTTTTAAAAGCATCTTTTTACGTTTCGGCCCTATTCCCTCAACCCCATCAAGTTTAGAAGCAAAGCTATTTTTACTTCGTAGTTGCCTGTGAAAGGTAATAGCAAAGCGATGGACTTCATCTTGAATGCGTTGTAACAAGAAAAACTCAGCAGAATTTCTTTCTAAAGGAACTACATTTAATTCTGGCCCAAATAAAATTTCACTGGTTCGATGTTTATCATCTTTTGCAAGACCTGCAATTGGAATATCTAAGCCTAGCTGATTTTCCAAAACATCCCTGGCAGCATCTACTTGACCTTTTCCACCATCAATCAATAGCAAATCAGGAAAAGCAAGACCTTCTTTTAACACACGTGAATAACGTCTGTAAATAACTTCTCTCATTGAGGCATAATCGTCAGGTCCGGTGACTGTTTTTATTTTATACTTTCGATATTCATTTTTTGCTGGCTTTCCATCAATAAAGACAACCATAGCCGAAACAGGATTTGTTCCCATGATATTTGAATTGTCAAAAGCATCGATTCGAGTAGGCGTTGGTATTTGCAAGGCATTTCCTAACTTTTCAACAGCACCAATCGTTCGTTCTTGTTTACGTTGAATTAAATCAAAACGTTCATTGATAGCCACTTGGGCATTTTTAGTCGCTAGTTCCACAAGTCTTTTTTTATCGCCACGTTTTGGCTGGGTAATTTTAGTTTTTAGCAAAGCCTGAACACTTTGTACATCGATATCTTTAGGAATCAAGACTTCTTTAGGAATTAAGTGTTCGTTTTGCTCATAAAATTGTCCAAGAAAAGTCAAAAAGTCCTCAGTTGCTTCTTTATAGAAAGGAAAAATAGAAACATCTCGTTTGATCATGCGTCCTTGTCGAATGAAAAATACTTGGACACACATCCACCCTTTATCCACCGTATATCCAAAAACATCCTTATCTTTTAAATCAGTAAATGTCATCCGTTGACGCGTCATCACGGTATCAATGGCGCGGATTTGATCACGCAATTCTGCTGCCTTTTCAAATTCCATATTTTCAGAAGCTTGCTTCATCGACAAACGAATTTTATCTTGGACGTCTTTATATCCACCGTTAAAAAAGTGTTTGATTTCGTCTACGATTTTTGCGTAAACTTCCGGTTTGACATCAAAATAATAAGGACACAAACATTGGCCTAAATGATAATAAAGACAAGGACCATTTTTTTGATTAGGACCACACTTACGTAAAGGAAAAATACGATCTAATATTTTTTTTGTTTCATTTGCTGCTCCAATATCAGGGTAAGGTCCAAAATAAGAAGCCCCATCTTTTAAGACTTTTCGCGTAATCACTAAACGAGGATATTTTTCGTTCGTTATTTTAATAAACGGATACGTTTTATCATCTTTTAACATGATATTATACTTGGGATCATTTTTCTTGATAAGGTTAATTTCTAGTAGTAGCGCTTCTATATTTGATCCGGTTACAATATATTCAAAGTCACAAATCTCACTGACTAATCGTTCGGTTTTCGTGTCGTGGCTACCTGTGAAATAGGAACGGACGCGATTTTTTAAAATTTTTGCTTTTCCGACATAAATAATGGTTCCATCTTTGTCTTTCATCAAATAACAACCTGGCTGATCAGGTAAAAGTGCCAATTTGTTTTTGATTCGTTCGTTCATTGGTTTCCCCCATTTCTAATTATAAGTATACCACAAGTGTCTTTAAAATCAGTCCACAAAGAAAGCTTTGAGAAAGAGTCTTTCTCAAAGCTTTTTTTTACATATGTGAAGCAATCATTTGTTCTAATTGTTCTTTTGATTGAACGCCTATCGCTTTATCTACGACTTCGCCATCTTTTTTTAGGATTAGGGTTGGAATGCTCATTATTCCAAAAGCTGCGGAAGTTTCTGGATTTTCATCAACGTCCATCTTTAATACTTGAAATTCATCTTCTTCATAATTTTGAGCAACTTGTTCTAAAATAGGTGCTTGCATACGACATGGGCCACACCAAGTTGCCCAAAAATCAACTAAAACTAATCCTTCTTTTGTTTCTGAATCAAATGTTGCATCGGTTATTTCTCTTGCCATTTGTGATACCTCCAATTTACTAACAGAAGTATAGCATTTTCACGAACTCTTGAAAACTATTCTGCTTGTTGTTTTATTTTCATTTAAATTTTACGATTGTGGCGCCATTTCCTCCTTGATTGGCCGGCGCAAATTCATAACTTTTGACACTACGATGATTTTTTAAATAATCGATAACGCCTTGTCTGAGTGCTCCTGTCCCTTTGCCATGAATGATTGTCACTTGCGGATACCCCGCTAAAATGGCTGCATCTAAGTATTGATCGACTTGTTGTAAGGCCTCTTCATAACGCATACCACGAAGATCCAATTCAGTCGACACTGGGGAGTGGTTTTCTGAGCGAACCGTATGAATAATTCTTTGCGTAGGTTCTTTTTTGGGTTCAACAACTTCCAGTTGGCTTTCATCGATGGTCATTTTTAAAATACCTAACTGAACTTGCCACTTATCTGAGCCAACTTTATTTAATAATTCACCCCGTTGACCATAGCTTTTCACTAAGACATCATCGCCTGGCTTTAATTTCTTTTGTTCTTTGGCTTTTTTAAGCACTTTATTTTTTTTCAAAACATTTTCTTCTTGTTTCAAATCTGAAAGTTTCGTACGAGCTTCGATTAATTCATGTTCTTTAACCGTCCCGCGACCTGCTTCAAGTTGTTTATTTCTTAACTCTGAAATAATGGCTTCTGCTTCTTCTTGAGCTTTTTCGACTAATTGGTTGGCCTTATGTTTGGCATTTTTTAGCTCTTCTTCTCTTTCTTCAAAAAAATGATGGTACGCATCTTCTAAGTCTTGATGCAATGTTTCAGCCTCTTCTAACTGATGGCGTAGTTCTAAATATTCAGTTTCAGCCATGTTTCGGCGACTCTCTAAATCCGAAATCATTTCATTTAAATCCTGACTTTCTCCATCCATAATTTGTGAAGCTCTATCAATAACTTGACTGCTTAATCCCAATCTTTTCGAAATCTCGAAGGCATTACTACGACCTGGTACACCAATCAATAAATGATAGGTTGGACTTAAGGTGTCGATATCAAATTCCATCGAAGCATTGATCGTATTTGGTCGGTTATACCCATAGACCTTTAGTTCTGGATAATGAGTCGTCGCCATCACATACGATGACTTTTCACCTAACTCGTCTAAGATCGAAATAGCTAGCGCTGCTCCTTCTTGAGGATCCGTTCCTGCTCCCAATTCATCAAATAAGACGAGACTTTGGTTATCTGCTTTTTGCAAAACATCAACAATCGTTGTCATATGTGAAGAAAAAGTAGATAAACTCTGCTCGATGGATTGTTCATCGCCAATATCCGCAAAAATTTCTTTAAATATTCCAATCTGACTTTCTTCTGCTACTGGGATAGGTAGTCCTGATTGTCCCATTAATTGTAAAAGGCCCAACGTTTTAAGGGTAATTGTTTTCCCCCCAGTATTAGGACCAGTGATTACCACTGCCTGATAGTCTTCTCCAATCACAATATCGTTTTCGACGACCTTTTCTTGGTCAATCAAAGGATGCCGAGCTTTTCGTAAAACAATATGGTTTTCTGCACTCAACGTAGGAACCACTGCTTTAAGCTCTTTTGCATACCGGGCTTTCCCATTCATAAAGTCGAATTTTCCAATTATGAACGCGTTATGCAAGATTTCTTTTCGATAAGGAACCAATTCAGCAGAAAGCTCGGATAAAATTCGTGAAATTTCTTCTCTTTGAGCAATTTGTTGTTGTCGTAATTTATTATTTTGTTCAACCACTTGACGAGGTTCAATAAATACCGTTTGCCCGGAAGAACTTTGATCATGTACCACTCCGCCAAAAGAACCGCGATATTCCTGCTTAACAGGAATTACATATCGGTCATTTCGCATCGTAATTAGTGTATCGCTTAAGTATTTCGCTTGATTTCCATGGATGATGCCTTCTAAGCTGTCACGAATTGCTTGTTCACTTTTTCGAATACTTGCTCGAATATTGCGCAAGGTTGACGAAGCTTCATCTGTGACATAACCATCTTCATCGATAGAAGTTTTCAAACGACGTGACAAAGCCGGCAAGGTTGTTAATTGTTCTGCCCATTCATAGAGTCGGTTTAAGTCAACATCGCTTTCTTTTAATTCGTCAATAAAATGACCGACCTCACTGGTTGTTGAAAGTACTCGCGTCACTTGAGCCAATTCTACTCCGTTTAAATCAGCGCCTATTTCGATGCGTTTCATGTGTGGTTGGATCGATTCAAGCTTTGGCACAGGTATGCCTCCGCGCAATCTTTGGACAGTCATCCCATCTTCAGTTTCCTCTAAGTGTTTTAAGATGTGCTTTTTATCATCGGATGGATATAATTTTTGTAGTTCTTCTTTTCCATTGGCTGTCACTAAATAATTTGCTATTTTTTTCTTCACTTGATCAAACTCTAATGTTGTCAAGATTCGTTCATTCAAAATTTTTCACCCACTTTTATAAACTATCGCCTTATCTGCTCTTAAGTTTGTCACTTTAGATTATTTGTCTTATTCATTCTTTTACTAAACAATCACTAAATCACGGTTGAAATCCATAATTTATAGATCTGTTTGGAGAAAAAAGGTGTTTTTTCGATCATAAACCGAACCATCGTACTCCGATCAAAAATAGATTGAATAATATCCAGAGGAATCAACGAGAAAATGAAAAAAATCATGACTAAAGCGACGTATACCAACATTACATTTAAAAGACCAGCCAATAGCCAGTCATAAGAAAATAATTTAACAAAACGTAAATCTACAGCAAAGATGCCAATCAGCTTTGTTACTAGCCAGCCGATAAATAGTAATCCAATAAAAGCAACCGCTGCATAATAGGCTTTGTCTAAATCAAAGGAAGTCGCTTGGTCATAATAATGCATTTTCGTCTCAGGATTTACCGAAAGATAAGGAACATATAACTCGATTTTTCCTCCCCAAAATTGGTAATATTTCGTTGCTATAAAAAAAGAAATCGCCATTCCTATTGTGTAAACAAGTTGATATGCCGCTCCTCTTCGACCACCAGCATAAAAAGCGAGAAGCAAACATAAAAAGATAATAAATCCAATCATATAGTGATCCTTTCTGTCTTACTTAGTCGTTGTCTTTTGTTGTATGTTTCTCTTATGTTCTTCATTTAATCCTTGTTGTGCTTGAGCTTAACTTTTTATTTCAGTATTTTTTTGACCAGTCCGTTCTAATGCTTGTTTTGCCTCTGCTTCAATACCTTCGATACGTTGTAACTTGTTTTCTAGTTCTGTTACTTTGATAGCTTTTCTTCTAAGCTCTTCTGTTTTCTTTTGCAAAAGTAATAATTCTTCTTGTTTTTTTAGTTGATCAGAAACAGCATTGATAGCTAGTAAAATCGCTGCATCATCGGTGGTCATTGAAGGCGATTGTTGTTTAAGTTCTTTTAGCTGTTCGTTTACGATTTTTGACACCATGTCCATATGCGACGTTTCTTCATTTCCTATAATTGTATAAGTTTGGCCCGCAATTCTTGCTTTATAACGTATTTTTTGATTTGACACTTTTTATTATCCTCCGTTAGTGAAGTTTCCAAGCTATTATATCATGAAATCTTATTTTTTTCTTTCACCTTTTCCATTATAGAAGAAGCCATAAGATTTTTCCATGTCAAAACAGAATTTGAAAAAAGTTTAAAAGAACTTTTGATTATGTTAGAATAAAATCACTCTTACAAAACTTTTCAGAAAGCTGGTGAACTAGCATCAACGCTGACTTTATTAGTCTTTAGATGCTAAGACTTATGAGTTCTATTACTTTAAAAGAAACACCTACTAAACTAAAAGAAATGCAAGAACACTATCGCCCTTACTTGATTGAAAAAAAAATACCCTATAGTTTATTTTTCGCAAAAAAAGACGGTGTCACAATCACCGCTTACCAATCTGGAAAAGTGTTGTTTCAAGGTGATCATCCTGAAACAGAAGCGGATATTTGGCAAAAAGAACAATCAGTAATGCAAGAACCCCCTAGTGGCTTACCTGCTGATTTTTCACAAAAAAGCATTATTGGTAGCGATGAAGTTGGTAATGGCAGTTACTTTGGTCCTTTAGTTGTGTGTGCTGTTTATGCTGATAAAAATAATTTGAAATCTTTACAAAAACTAGGCGTCAAAGATTCCAAACTTTTAAAGGATTCTCAAATCAAGTTAATCGCAAAAAAAATCGAAACGATGGTGCCTTATCAACTTCTTACGGTACGACCTGCTAAATATAATCAAGTACAACCGACCTACAATGCTGTACGAATGAAAGTGGCTTTACATAATCAGGCTATCCAATTACTATTAAAAAAGATTGCCCCTACAAAACCAGAAGCCATATTGATTGATCAATTTACCAAAGAAGCCAATTATCGTAAATATTTAGCAAAAGAAGCTGTTCCCATCACAGAGTCTTTGTATTTTATCACAAAAGGCGAACAGCATCATTTGGCAGTAGCCGCGGCTTCTATTATAAGTCGAGCTAAATTTTTAGATGAACTAGAAATTGCTTCCCAAGAATTAGGCATGCGAATACCTTCAGGAGCTGGCTTTCAATCCGATCAAGTAGCTGCTAAAATTTTGAAAAAAGGAGGGCTTCCGCTTCTTTCACAGTATGCGAAACTTCATTTCAAAAATACGCAAAAAGCCCAAAATTTAATAAAATAAATAAGATAGAATGAATGGAGAACAGCCATGGATTTTAAAATGCTTGCGATGATTTTTTTCATTAATTTTGCCTATGTTGCTTTAAGTACGATTCGATTATTATTGACCATGAAAGGCTATCGAATTATTGCCCCTTTAATTAGCATGGTTGAAATCATTATTTATGTTTTAGGCCTCTCAATGGTCTTGAATCGATTAGACAATCCGCTTAATTTAATTATTTATGCTTTAGGATACGCCATTGGAATTAGTGTCGGAATTAAAATAGAAGACAAACTGGCACTAGGTTATACCATGACCACAGTGATTCTTCCCAGTAGTTCCGAAGAAGAAGAAACTTTACCAGCTATTTTACGAAAAGAAGGCTTTGGTGTGACGGTTAGTTTTGGAGAAGGTTTAGAAGGTTCACGAATGATTTTAGAAATCTTATCCCCTAGAAGCAAAGAAAAAAGCTTATACCAAAAAATAAAAGAAATCGAAAAACGAGCCTTTATTATTAGCTATGAACCAAAATATATTTCGGGAGGATTTTGGACCAAGAAGATAAGAAAAAAAGAAGTCACGCATCACTGATTACCTGTAAAAAAGAAGTTTTTAAAGACTAACTTATCTAGTTTAGATAAGTTAGTCTAACTTTTACCCTGATTACATTTAGTGAATGAAACGCTTAAAAATTTTAAAAAAAGCTATTGAGAAATTTAATAAAAAGAGTTATACTCATAAATGTGTTGCGGGTGTAGTTTAGTGGTAAAACAGAAGCTTCCCAAGCTTCCGTCGCGAGTTCGATTCTCGTCACCCGCTTAGCTCTATGAATGTTGATATAACAACATTCTTATTTTTTTACACTTTTTTAGATTGTCACTAACTATCAATAGTTTTCAAGTAAATCATTACCAATCTCATTACCAATTTTGCTCCCGGGAAAATACATAAAAAAGAGAACACTGACGAGGTGTTCTCAAAGAATAGGCTCATCTAAGCATGACGATAAGTCTAAATACGGTTTTAACACGAAGGTGGGCGCTGATTTCCACCTCCTTGTTTAAAATAATTGTTGGAAGCCTAGTCCATAAGTGCTGCATACACTTACTACAATTTTCAGCTTATCAACAACTTAAACGATCGTTTGCAGCTCTCATAGTTAGCTAAACCATTCAACCTACATAGTAAGTGTACCATAATTGATTACATTTGTAAACGTTATAGGTATTTTCCACGTAGTTGTTGAATCATACTTGTAACATAAACTGGAATATGATCTCCTACCGCTTCACCACGGTTTAAGTACCAATATTGAGTAAGCAATATTGAACCATTAATAAACAGTTCATCTTCAAAGAGCTCGCTATCTTCTTTAA
>DXDB01000066.1 GCA_019115705.1 Candidatus Tetragenococcus pullicola
GCGTTTGAAGCTTGAAAGTCGTGAGACTTTAGGCTCACGACGGTTCCACGGCTGACCTTGAGCAAGCCAATCTCGTAGTGTAGCGACTGATTCGGCCGTGAATTGTAACCAATCCTTACTAAAAAATTCAAACGTTCGAAAAATTAGAAATCATTCGATTTTTTTCACTTTTTATTTTGTTTTAAACGACATGATTCACACAATCCATATATTTCAAAACGATGGCCTTCAATCAAACAACCAGGTAATTGATCTTGAAAAAAATTCATCGGACATAATGTTAATTCTTTAGTTTTCCCACATTGACGACAAATAAAATGGTGGTGATGAAAATTATTCCCTTGTAAAGAACAATGAAATCGAAACTTCATTTCTCCTTCTAATTCTGTTTCTTCTAAAATATCAATTTGGGAAAAATCATGAAGATTTCGATAAATGGTATCGTAACTCAGTCCGGGATAGGTATCTGATAGGTATTCATGAAGTTCACTTGCGGACACATAACGATCACTTTTTGCTAGATAAGTAATCATGGCCTCTCTTTTTTTGGTATATTTCAGTCCGTTTTTCTTTAGAAGTTCTAAGGCATCCTTGATTTCTTTTATTTCTTGCATTTTTTCAACTCCAAATCCAAATCGTTACGATTCACTTTTCTGGTAGTATGGTATACTAGTATTAATAAAATTGCAAGTGAGGGATAAACCTATGACCGAACAAGAAGAAAGACAAGTAGTAACGATTTTTGTAATTTCCGATTCTGCCGGCGAAACAGCTTCAAAACTAGCACAGGCTACCATGGCTCAATATCCAAGTATTGAATTTGAACTCTTTCGGCGGACATTTATGACCAATGAAACAGTTTTATACCAAGCTTTAAATGATGCTAAGAAAAAAAATGCCATCATTTTGCATACGATGATTGAAAAACATTTAGTGAAAATCACCGAAGAATATTGTGAAATGAATCAGCTTTACCACCTAGATATATTGACACCAACTGTTTCTGAGGTTCAAAAACGCACAGGTATAGCCCCAACGGAAGAACCCGGAGCTATGCACCATCTGGATGAAAATTATTTTAGACGAATCAAAGCGATGGAATTTGCGGTTAAATACGATGATGGAAAAAATCCGCGCGGCTTTTTAGAAGCAGATGTGGTTTTATTAGGAGTGTCTCGAACGTCAAAAACACCCTTAAGTCTATTTTTGGCCAATAAAAACTTAAAAGTGGCCAATCTTCCCCTTGTTCCACAAGCTCATATTCCAAAAGAAATCTGGGAGGTAGATTCAAAAAAAATTGTTGGCTTGACCAACGATCCGGAAGTGCTTAATGGCATCCGAAAAAAGCGCATGATTGCTTATGGCTTGAATCCAGATACTGCTTATTCAGATATCGATAAAATAAAAGAAGAATTGGAATTTGCAAATGCCTTGTACCAAAAATTAGATTGTGTCGTTATAAATGTTGCTACACTATCAATTGAAGAAACAGCGTCCCTCATCATGGATGCTTTAAACTTAGAAGATCATAGCTATTACGGAAGTGATGGAGATAGCGGCATTAGTGAAGTCTAATAAAACTAAAGCGGAGCCCTTTAAAGGACTCCGTTTTTTATAGTATACAATTAAAAGACTTGTACCCCTTCTTGGTCGATTGATAAAGCTTCAACTTTTGCTTGCGGATCTAGTTGTTGCAACTGGTCTTGTATACTTTGGCTTTTTTCTTCAGATGTTAAAATGATTACAGTTGGTCCTGCGCCACTTAAAAAAGAGCCATACGCTTGGTTTTTTTTACAAATTTCTTGGACTTTAGATAAGTGAGAAACGAGTCTCGCCCGATATTTTTCGTGCCAGTGATCTTTTTCCATCATCTTTCCCGCTAGAGGGAGATTTCCTTGAATCAAAGCGGCAATCATAACATTAGCGATTGCACTGGCTTGAACAGCTTCTTTAAATGAAAGTGTCGTCGGTAAAACACCACGACTTTCTGATGTTAATAGTTCGCTAGTTGGAATAAAAGCAAGTAGTTCACATTCGGGAAAATAATGTTTTACATACTTCACTTGATCTTTTTCATCATTTTCCAAAAAGCTTGCCACCACAAAATCTCCACAGATTGCAGGTGCCACATTATCTGGATGTCCTTCGATTTTGGTTGCAATTTCAACTTTTTCTTGAGTAGATAAATTCAATTCTCCTAATCGATTGGCTAATTCAATCCCTGCAACGATTGCTGAGGAGCTACTTCCTAGCCCCCTAGTTAATGGAATTTCTGAAGTCATTTTGAGCTTATGAGGTTTTAAGCTAGGCAGTACTTCTAATGCGGTCTTAATAATAAGATTGGACTCATCACTAGGAATTTCATCGCCTAATGAATGCTCAATTTCCCAACTTTCACTTTCTTCCTTAACCGCAATTGTTAAATATAAAGACAATGCAATCCCACAGGAGTCAAATCCTGGTCCTAAATTTGCACTTGTTGCTGGTACCCTAATTCGCATTTTTATCCTCCATTACACTCATTTTATGTTTTAATATTGCAATGCTTGCAACTGATTGAAGTAAATTATTCAACTGAATAGTATTTATCTTTTTTGTAATGAAAAATGCCTCATTTCCTTCAAAAACTGGTTGAGAAAAAAACAGGTTCTCTTTTTTCCATTGTTTAATCATTTCACAAAAAGCTTCTTTTTCCTTAATAGCAAATAAAAGATAATAGTGACTATTCACTTTTTCAGCTGGTGCAAACTGTTTTTCTTTATAAAAGTTAATATATTGATTGGTCTTATATTCTGAATAAGAATTTTCGACAATGTTAATCAAGTCCGCAAGCACACTGGTTGCCGTTGGAAGAGAACCCGCTCCCGGTCCATAAAACATTGATTCCCCAATCGAATCACTTTGAATAAACACGCCATTTTTTTCATTAGCGATCATCGCTAATGGATGTTTTTGAGAAATCCATACGGGTGCCACTTTTACATTTAGCTTATCATTTATACTTTCAGCTTGACCAATTAATTTAATTTCATATCCAGCCTTTTGAGCTCGGTTTACTGCGTCTTTTGAAATATCTTGTATTCCTTGAATCTCGATGTCTTCTAAAGATAAATCCATTCCAAAAGCTAGCTTTGTTAAAATAATCAACTTATAAGCTGTATCAAGCCCACCGACATCATTTTTCGGGTCAGCTTCCGCATAGCCTAATTCTTGCGCCTTTTTTAGAGCCATTTCATAAGAAAGATTCTCTTGAATCATCTTGGTCAATATAAAGTTAGTTGTTCCATTCAGAATCCCATAAATTGCGGTAATATTATCTGTGGCAAAATGGGTCGAAAGAGTTCTCAAAATTGGAATTCCTCCAGCAACACTCGCTTCATAAAACAATGAAACATTCTTTTGTCTAGCCAATTTCCTTAATTCGGTCCCATGTATTGCTAATAAATCTTTATTGGCGGTAACTACATGTTTCTTATTTTCTAAACTTTGGCTAATAAATTCTTTTGCTGGATGGATACCTCCGATTAATTCTACCACCACATCAATTTTTGGATCTTCAATGATATCGGCTATGGAGGTAGTCAATTGGATTTTTTTATCTTCTACTACTTTTCTAGAGGCTTCCTTAGAACGAACTAGCGCTTTATCAATATGCAAACGGTAACCTGTTTTTTCATAGATTTTCTCATTTTGAGTTGTAATTATTTCCATCACACCGCTGCCAACCACGCCTAACCCTAATAAAGCAATGCTCAATTCATTTTTCATAAGGACTCCTTACTAAAAAAGCATTAAACCTTTTTTCATTTTTTTCTCATAATCGTCTCTAGCATACCAAAAAAGAACACAGAAAAAAAGAGCTTTCTGATAAAAAAGCTCGTTTTACTGCTTACTTGGTGAATCTTTTCTGTTAAAGATGGCGAATATGTCGAAATGTTTGTTCCAAAACGTCTAAAACGTGTTGATCATCTAAACTATAGACAATTGTTTTCCCTTCCCGCCGTGATTTTACAACTCGATTGGCACGAAGTAATTTTAATTGATGAGAAACAGCCGATTGTTCCATCTCAACAGTTTCAGCAATCAAGGTAACATTTTTTTCTCCTGTTTCCAAAGAAAGAACAATCTTTAAGCGAGTGACATCACTCAACATTTTGAAAATTTGACTGACATGCTCAATTTCTTCGATTGTCGGTTGCTTTTCCATACCCTACCCCCCCTTTTTTATTTTTTAAAAAGAAAGGACAAATATACAATTTGCCCTTATCTTTTTAAAAGTACTTAAATAGCTGTTATTTCAGTGATTGCCTTTTCTAATTTATTTAAGCGACTTTGTGCATCAGAGGAAGTATCACCTTTCACTCCCATATAAAATTTAATTTTAGGCTCTGTTCCTGAAGGACGAACTGCTATCCAACTTTTATCTTCTAATAAATACTTCAATACATTCGATGACGGAGTGGTTAATTTTTCGATTTTCCCGTCTTTATTGGTACGTGTTCCTGCTTGAAAATCTTCGGTCTCGATGACGTGAATACCTGCAAAATCCGTTGGTCCTTTTTCACGGAAAGTTTTCATTAAAGCCGCAATTTTAGCTGCTCCTTGTTGTCCATCCATAGTAACCGGAATTGTTCTTTCAGCATAATAACCGTATTCTTCAAATAAATCTTGTAAAGCATCGTATAAGGTTTTTTCTTGTTTTTTATAAAAGGCAGCCACTTCAGCTAAAAGTACTAACGCTTGAATGGCATCTTTATCCCGTACAAACGGTTTGACTAAAAAGCCATAACTTTCTTCAAAACCAAATAAAAAAGTATGTGACTGATCTTCTTCAAATTCTTGAATTTTTTCAGCAATAAATTTAAAACCTGTCAATACATTAAACATTTCTACGCCATAACTTTGAGTAATCGCGGTTGGAAATTCACTTGACACAATGGATTTGACCACTGCACCATTTTCTGGCAATGTATCGGCTTGTTTATTGGCTTCTAAGATATAATGAACCAAAATTGCCCCGATTTGATTTCCTGTTAAGACTTGATACTCTCCATTAGGCATTCGCACTGCCGCCCCTAAACGATCAGCATCTGGATCGGTAGCTATCAATAAGTCCGCATTTTCTTTTTTACCTAAACGTATCGAATATTCAAAGGCAGAAGCTTCTTCTGGATTGGGGGATTTAACCGTACTAAAGTCCGCATCAGGAATTGCTTGTTGTGGTTCGATGACAAACTGTGAGAAACCAGCCTGTGTCAGTGCTTTTTCAGCAAGCATTTTTCCTGTTCCGTGCAAAGGTGTGTAAACCAATTTAAGTTTATCGCCCATTTCGGCAATTAAAGCAGGATCGACTGTTACTGCTTTTATCTCTTCTAAATAAGCTTGATCGACTTTATCTCCGATTATGTGGACTAAGCCTTTTGCTTTTGCCTCATCTTCAGACAATACTGCAACTTCTAAAGGATTTTTAACCTCACGTACAAAAGCTGTCAGAGCATCTGCATCAGCAGGTGGCATTTGCCCACCATCTTCACCATAAACTTTATAGCCATTGTATTTAGCAGGATTATGTGAAGCAGTAATCATGATACCTGTAAAGGTATGCAGATGACGAACCGCAAAAGACAATTCTGGTGTTGGTCGTAGGCTTTCAAAAACATAGGAGGGAATGTCGTGCACAGCCAATGTTTTAGCAGCTTCCATTGCAAATTCAGGAGAAAAATGACGGGAATCATAGGCAATTGCCACGCCTCTTTTTTTAGTTTTCTCCTCTTGGGTATCCATGAAACGTGCCAAACCTTCTGTTGCTTGTCGGATGGTATAAACATTCATACGATTAATTCCTGGTCCCATCACACCGCGCATTCCTGCTGTTCCAAATTCCAAGGGTGCGTAAAAAGCATCTTCTATTTGTTCCTCAGAACCTGCCATATCGTCTAATTGATGTTTGAGATTTTCTTCCAAATGGTCTGCATTCTTCCATTGATTATAAATTTCTTTCCAAGACATATCGAACACCTCTTTCATTCTTCTTAAGCCAATTATACCATTTGTACCGGCACACGGAAAGTCAATAAATCGTTAACTCAAAAGAAAATAATCAAAAAAGTTATCATTCACGTTTAAAATCTGCGACAACGCTACACTACCCGAATGCGTCTGCTAAAGTCATTCTCAAAATGAAGTACCTGATTTGACCGTGAATTGTAACTAAAAAGAATATTTTCTTCCTTCGTTTAAATTATTGTCAACGCTCATCTTATCAATAAAAAATTTTTTTATTGTTTACTTTCGATAAAATTAAAAGCTTCTTGACCCGCGATGCTTCCGTCACCGACTGCTGTCGTGATTTGTCTCAATTTTTTCTCACGGACATCTCCCACGGCGTAGACTCCGGCAATATTTGTTTGCATCAATTCATTTGTAGGAATCCAACCCTCTTCATTCGTGAGACTATTTGTTGAAAAAGGAGCCGTTAATGGATCTAATCCAACATAAATAAAGAAACCATCTGTTGCTTGCTCCTGAATTTCTCCTGTTTTGACATTTCGAATCTTCGCTCCGGTGACTTTCATTTCATCGCCTATGATTTCTTCAACTACGGAATCCCACATAAACGATATTTTTTCATTTGCAAACGCACGATCTTGGATGATTTTTTGTGCGCGTAGTTCATTTCGGCGATGGATGATGACAACTTCTGAAGCAAACTGGGTCAAATAAGTTGCTTCTTCTACAGCTGAATCGCCACCTCCGACAACAAATAATTTTTTATTGCGGAAAAAAGCACCATCACAAACAGCACAATAAGAAACACCTCGTCCAGCAAATTCTTCTTCTCCTTTTACACCTAATTTTCGATGTTCACAGCCAGTGGCAATAATGACCACTTTCCCTTGGAAAACTTTATCATCTGCATAAACTTCTTTGTATTCCCCACAGTCTTTCAGTTGACTAATAATACCGTACTCATGTTTAACGCCAAATTTTAAAGAACCATTGTACATTTTATCTGACAATTCTGGGCCTAGAATTGATTCAAACCCTGGATAATTTTCAACTTCAGCTGTATTATTCATTTGGCCACCAGGAGCGCCACGCTCAATCATAACTACCGATAAATTAGATCGTGAAGCATAAAGAGCTGCTGTCATTCCAGCAGGTCCAGCACCAATCACAATAACATCATACATAAAAAAATACCCCTTCTTTTAGCGAAACTTGTTGTAGCAACCATGGATTACTACCGCTCTTATTTTATATCCATGGTTTACTTTACTTGCTTCTTTCACTTCTGTCTAGCCCTTTGCTTAAACTTTTACTCCTTATGATTATGTAGTGTTACCATTCATGGTTAAACTTGCCGACCAACACATACCGCATAAATGTGTCTACTATTGTAGGTCGTCAGATTATGCTTCAAGGTGTTTTTTTGACAGACATTAAGCAAGCCACTCTCAATATGAAGTGACGGAATCAACCGTAAATTGTAACTAAGCTGTTACAATTATAGTTTTTTAAAAGTTTTTAAATTTAACGGGTTTCCTTAGAACTAAAAAATCTTTTAAAAGTCTTTAAAAAAACGAGAAGAATGAACCATCGAATACACGAAAGTCCACTCTTCTCATTTTATTTACTTTTAATCATTGGACAAATCTTCGCCGTTTGTAGCAATCACTTTTTTATACCAATCAAAAGATTTTTTCTTCCGGCGTTCTAAAGTCCCATTTCCTTCATTGTCAAGATCCACATAAATAAACCCATAACGTTTCTTCATTTCACCGGTTCCCGCAGAAACAAGATCGATACAACCCCATGTAGTATACCCTAACAGATCCACACCATCTGTTTCAACTGCATCTTTCATGGCTTGAATATGTTTGGATAAATAATCGATACGATAATCATCTGTTATATTGCCATTTTCATCAGGCTCATCGATTGCTCCTAACCCATTTTCAACAATAAACAACGGTTTTTGATAGCGATCATAAATATCATTCATCGTGATACGCAAGCCTAACGGATCGATTTGCCATCCCCATTCACTTGAATCTAAATAAGGATTTTTGACAGATGAAAAAGCATTTCCGTCCGTTTTTTCGACATTGTTTTCAGTCGTTGTAACATGAGAGGAGTAATAAGAAAATGAGATAAAGTCGACGGTATTATTTTTTAGTAATTCTTTATCTCCTTCTTCCATTTGGATTGTTATCCCTTCACGTTCTAATTGTTTCAAAACATAAGCTGGGTATTCTCCACGCGATTGGACATCAATGAAGAAATAACTCGAACGATCCGCCTGCCGAGAAGCCCAAACATCTTCGGGTCGACAATTATAAGGGTAATTTGCACCTGCTGCTAACATACAGCCCACTTGGTTTTCAGGATCGATTTCATGGGCTATTTTTGTAGCAACAGCACTAGAAACGAGTTCATGATGAGCCGCTTGATATTTTACTTGTTCTTTATTTTCTCCTTCTTCAAAATAAAGACCCGCACCCATAAAAGGTGCATGTAAGATCATATTGATTTCGTTAAATGTCAACCAATATTTCACGAGGCCTTTGTATCTTGTAAATAAGACTTTACATAAGCGCTCATAAAATTCTACCATTTTTCGATTACGCCAGCCACCATATTCTTTGATTAAATGCATTGGACAATCAAAGTGAGTGATAGTAACTAAAGGTTCGATTCCGTACTTATGACATTCTTTGAACAAGTCTTCATAAAATTGAAGCCCTTCTTCATTAGGTTCTAATTCATCACCTTTAGGAAAAATACGAGTCCAAGCAATGGAAAGTCGATAGGTTTTAAAACCCATTTCTCCAAACAAAGCGATATCTTCTTTATAGCGATGGTACATATCAATTCCTACTTTTGCCGGATAACGATGGTTTTCATCGAAATCGAACATTTTCATGTTTCCTGAAATCACCGCTTCTCTGTCTTCTCCAATGGGTGCCACATCAACATTAGCTAGGCCACGGCCACCTTCATTATAGCCACCTTCACATTGATTAGCAGCTGTTGCGCCACCCCATAAAAAATCTTTTCGTAATCCCATTTTTATCCTTCTTTCTAGATTAAAT
>DXDB01000067.1 GCA_019115705.1 Candidatus Tetragenococcus pullicola
ATAAGCACAGGATGGACGAAGACCATCCGCGCATTATTCGTGAAGTGGATGTCGGATCTGCCTTTTTGAGCACGTTTACACCACTATTATTCGTTAATACTAGAGGGGCCGGGAGTTTTTTCCCAGCCCCTCTCAATTTTATGATTATTTAAGTAAGTCCTAAAAAAAGAATGGGAGGAATAATGATAAGTAAAAAGTCAAGAAAATTCATGGTAGGGTGTTTTCGTTGTTCTTTACTAAGCCTCTCTGTTGCTCTTATAGTTGAAAGCTCATGCTGAGGAAAAGGAATTGTTGTAAATAACTTTACTGCAAAGACAATTCCAAGAAACCAAACAACTTGGTTACGAATCTGAATCATATGGTTGACCTCTAACAGGCCTAGAACGAGTGCCAAAGCGACATAGAATAAATAGAGTAACTTTTTCGTTTTCGTCATACGTGTAGACTCCCCCGATTGTTTATTTTCTCCACCTATAGCAACGTATGCTTTCTTCTTGCAAATTCCACGAATTTAAATCGGTCCAAGCGGTGTCTTGACTCCGTATATTGAAATAATCGAGTATCTTCTAAGTACACTTCACTTTTTACAACAACAACATGCGTATCATTTTTTAAATTCATGTATTTTTGATCTTCTTGTGTAATTGGTTCTACTACGAATTCTTTTTTGGCATAAGCAATAGTTAGTTTGCATTCTTTTTCCAAGTAGCCATACAAGGAAACTTCTGCTGCTTCAGTTGGAACAGAATCAACAATGTCATGCAAGAGATAATCTTTATCCAAAATAATAACTTCGCCAGAAATTTTCCGTAAACGTACTAGGCTGACAACATCGGTATCTTCTGGTAAATGAAATTGCTCTACTAGGTACCTTGGAATTTTTTCAGTCTTATTTTTGATAACAATTGTTTGGCTGTCAATTTGCTGTCCTTCTTGTAACTCTTTAAAACTGGTCAAACCGGAAACAGGGAACTGCAGCCGTTGGATATCCAATACAATAGAGCCTTTTCCTTGTTGTTTTTGAATATAACCACTTTCAAGAAGCAGATTCAGTGCCTTTCGAATAGTCTCTCTCGAAACATTGTACATTTGTGCTAAATTCAGTTCGCTTGGAAGTAAAGAACCTGCTGGATATTCTTTCTGGTCAATTTTTTGTTTTAAATCTCGAAAGATTTCATAAAATTTATTCATACAATTAAACTCCTTAGCAACATACATTTTAGTAGCTGCATGTGCTTTCTCATATGAATTCTATCACATTTATGCGGAATTGGGGAGAAATCCTGTGCAGATAGGCAGTATGTCCGACGAATTAGATATCGTAAAATGCCTTTATTTTTTTGGTTTAAGATATAATAAAAAATAAAAAGGGATGATTTTTTGAAAAAATTTGTACTATTACTTTTAATATGTATTTTGACAATTAATGGAATCATCATTAGCATTTTAGTATTCTATGCTCCTGTTAACGAAAAGATAGGTCATATCATTCTCGCCTTCCTAGCATTTTCCTGTTCTATCTGGTTAATCAAGGAGTACAAGAAAGATAAGTAATAATCTTATTTTAGAACGTCTATCTTACTATTCATTAACTGATTTATTTTTAGAATTTCATTTTTCTTAAAAGCTGCATGAGGAATCACTTTAATCTGTTTATCGTCTATTTTTAAAAGCCAGTATTTTTTTAGGTTGATCAGGCCTTGAAACTCTTCCCATGAGTAAAAATTTCCTTCATTATTTTCTAATTGTTTTAATTCAACTCCTTCATTGTTGATAATAAATTTTCTTTGACCAATATAATGAGGTAATTTTTTCAACCATATCAGTAAACCAATCACTTGAATAAATATAAGAGAAAGAAAAGTGACTGAAAAGAGTAAAAAGAGAGAAATAATTTGTTTTGTTATTGTGAAATCTCGCATAAAGCTTACAAAAAATAGGTAGCAAATCATTAAAGAGAGGCCCGAATAAGCTATATAATTTTTGGTGGTAGCTGCTAAATTTAAAAAGAGATAATCTTTTACAGATAAATCAATTTTACCGTGATAGGTCATGGATTTGCCTCCTTGATGTTATTATTCGACCATACCAAAGATTATGTTCATTAAGAAAGATTTTATTGACAATTATTAATAACCATTTAGGATCGAACATAGGTAACTTCATAGCAGGCAAAGTATATGGAACAAATGTGCCTGTAAAGACAGTTATATTCAAAGGCTTCATTTTCTTAGAGAGATGTCATACGAGAAAAACAAGTAAATGTAGTTCTTTCAGTAGGATATCGAAGCGGAAAGATGCTGTACAATTACATTGTTAACTTTAATTCCATTACGTTATCTGACGGAAGTACAATGGGAGCTTCGTGCCGGATTACCTTTGAAATTGATGATGGTACGCTCATTACTCCGGGACCAACAGGCGTAATGGTTACAAACAGTGAATAAATATTCGAATTTTTTAAGTACAGCGGGCGTATCAGTATTAGTAACTTCTTCTGTTATTCTTGGAGGGTTACTTATCGCTGAACTTACACCATTTTTAGCAGCATTAGCTTCAGGGCCTGCATTGCCCTTAGTGGCGGTTGGAATAGTTGTAATAATGTTAATTGTAGATAATTAGAAGAACTAGAAATTCGTATTTTAGAACAAATTGTTACAAAAATAGTCCAGTAGTAGTTTTAATAACTTTACTGGACTATTTAATTTGTCTTACACATTATCTACTAAGTAAAAGGAATTATTATATATAGTTATTCATTTAATGTATGATATACATGGTTTAAAAA
>DXDB01000068.1 GCA_019115705.1 Candidatus Tetragenococcus pullicola
AAGAAGTGTGCATTCTTTCAACTGCAAGAGCTTGCTATATCGGCTAGCATTCGTTTTATTTTCATTATGAATAGATCTAACCATTCAGAAGTGGGAAAATAAAAGGGGCCAGAAATTATAAGGAACCTAACAAGTTATTTTTACAGGATTTCCTAACTCTTTAAAAAACTTTCGTGAAGTTTGAAATGACAAGTAGAAAATGAAATCGATTGTATCTTTCGGCCGTAAAGATACAGAAGAATCCGAATCTATTGTACCTTTAAGTCATAAAGATACAGAAGAATCCGAATCTACTGTACCTTTAAGCCATAAAGATACAGAAGAATCCGAATCTATTGTACCTTTAAGTTATAAAGATACAGAAAAAATGAAATCTATTGTACCTTTAGCATGAAAAAGAACAAAAGAACTTTTGCTTGTACCTCCCAATAATAAAAAAGGACTTGACAACTAAGATAGAAGTTACCAAGTCCTTTTAAAATTATAGTCCAATCAAATAGTCGTCATCACTCATCGCTTCCACATTTCCAAGTAAGTAGCCATTTCCTACTTGTGAGAAGAAATCATGGTTACTAGTACCAGTGGAGATGCCATTCATGACAATGGGGTTAACATCTTCTGCTGTATCTGGGAAAAGAGGATCTTGCCCTAGGTTCATGAGGGCTTTATTAGCATTATAACGCAAGAAAGTTTTCACTTCTTCGGTCCAACCAATCTCATCGTATAGTTGTTCTGTATAGCGTTCTTCATTTTCGTAAAGTTCGTATAACAGATCATACATCCAATCTTTTAAATTTTGTTGTTCCTCTTCAGGTAATTCATTGAACCCTAGTTGGAATTTATAACCGATATAGGTCCCATGAACGGATTCGTCGCGGATAATCAATTTAATGATTTCTGCGACATTGGCTAATTTGTTATTACCTAAATAATAAAGTGGGGTGTAAAAACCTGAGTAAAACAAGAAAGTTTCTAAAAAGACACTGGCGATTTTCTTTTCCAAAGCTGTGCCATTTTTATAAATTTCATTGATTCGTTCGGCTTTTTTTTGCAAATATTCATTGGTGTTGGTCCATTCAAATATGTCATTAATTTCTGATTTCGTATTCAACGTACTAAAAATAGAAGAATAACTTTTCGCGTGAACGGACTCCATGAATTGGATATTATTTAAGACAGCTTCTTCATGAGGGGTACGGACATCATTTCGTAGTTGATCCATACCACTTTCTGATTGAACCGTATCTAAAAGAGTCAAGCCACCAAAGACATAGCCAATCATTTCTTTTTCTTTATCAGATAGTTTACGCCAATCATCTAAATCGTTTGATAGGGGAATACGCGTATCTAACCAAAACTGCTCTGTGAGTTTTTCCCAAGTTGATTTATCGATAATGTCTTCAATTTCATTCCAATTAATTGCTTCATAATAGGTTGTCATGTCAATTTCCCTCCTTTATTAAACTTAAATGACACAACTTTCGCATTGATTACTGCCAATTTCTTCGGCATCATCTGTAAAGGTACGTACGTAATAAATGGATTTGCAACCTTTATGAAAGGCGTAGTTGCGCAAAATGTTTAAATCTCTGGTCGTTTGTTTCGGACTCGTTTTCCACTCGTACAAACCATCTGGAATGTTTGAACGTAAAAACAAAGTTAAACTCATTCCTTGGTCGATATGTTGTTGCGCGGTAGCATACACATCAATGACTTTTCGCATATCCATATCATAAGCAGAAGTATAATATTTAATGGTTTCATTATCCAAATAAGGAGCTGGATAATAAATTTTACCAATCTTCTTTTCCTGACGTTCTTCAATCAAACGTGTAATAGGATGCAAACTCGCACTGGTATCATTGATATAAGAAATCGAGCCGTTTGGTGCCACAGCTAGGCGATTTTGATGGTATAAGCCATATTGCTTCACATCATCGGCTAATTGTTGCCAATCCTCACCATTTGGAATAAAGATGCCTTTAAAGAGTTCTTTGACTTTATCTGAATGAGGCAAATGATTTTCAGCAATATAACGATCAAAATACGTACCATTTGCATAGTCAGATTTCTCGAAATGGTGAAAGACTTCGCCTCGTTCTTTGGCAATGGCGTTACTTTCTACCAAGGTCCAATAATTTAATAACATGAAATAAATATCGGTAAATTCAATGGATTCAGGAGAACCATAGGCCATATGATTTTTGGCAAAGTAAGTATGCAAGCCCATTGCCCCTAAGCCAATGGTATGATTCAGGCGATTGCCATTTTCAATCGTTGGGACAACATCAATTTGAGAGCTGTCTGTCACAAAAGTTAAGGCACGCGTCATGGTTTTGACGGATTGACCAAAATCAGGGCTTGCCATCAAATTAACAATATTCGTCGATCCAAGATTACAGCTGATATCTGTTCCCATCACTTCATATTCTTGTTTGCCATTGATGAAACTAGGTTCTTGGACTTGTAAAATTTCTGAACATAGGTTACTCATAATGATTTTGCCATCGATAGGATTGGTTTTATTGGCGGTATCAATATTAATAATATACGGATAACCAGATTCTTGTTGGAGTTTTGAAATTTCTGTTTCCAATTCACGCGCCCGAATTTTGGTCTTACGAATGTTAGGATTGTTTACTAAGTTATCATATTCTTTGGTAATGTCGATATAAGAGAAGGGAACACCGTATTCTTTTTCAACACTATAAGGACTGAAAAGATACATGTCTTCATTCTTACGTGCCAACTCATAAAACTTATCAGGCACTAAGACACCAAGAGAGAGTGTTTTCACGCGGATTTTTTCATCGGCATTTTCTTTTTTGGCTGATAAAAAAGAAATGATATCTGGATGAAAAACGTTGAGGTAAACGACACCTGCTCCTTGACGTTGGCCCAGTTGATTGGAATAACTAAAACTATCTTCGAACAATTTCATGACGGGCATGACACCGCTGGCAGCCCCATCATAGCCTTTAATGGGAGCACCTGCTTCACGTAGATTGGATAAAGTAATGCCCACACCACCACCGATACGGGAAAGCTGTAAAGCCGAGTTGATGCCACGGCCGATTGAATTCATATCATCTGTTAATTGCACCAAAAAACAAGACACCAATTCACCACGACGTTTTCGTCCAGCATTCAAAAATGAAGGAGTCGCTGGTTGATAACGTTGATGAATGATTTCATCAGCCAAATGAAGAGCTAATTCTTCATCACCATTGGCAAAATATAAGGCATTAAAAGCTACGCGATCTTCAAAACGTTCCAAGTAATATTCGCCATCATTTGTTTTTAAGGCATAGGAAGAATAGAATTTATAAGCAGCCATAAAGGATTGAAAGGTAAAGTTTTGCTCTTCTAAATAGCTATATAAGTGTTCAATAAATTCTGGCGTGTATTTTTGAATAAATTCAGCCTCTAGATAATCATTTTCAATCAAATAAGTGATTTTATCAGTAGTAGAATCAAAGTGTTTTGTATTTGGTTCTACATTTTCTTTAAAGAAGGCA
This sequence comes from Candidatus Tetragenococcus pullicola, assembly GCA_019115705.1. Taxonomy (GTDB): domain Bacteria; phylum Bacillota; class Bacilli; order Lactobacillales; family Enterococcaceae; genus Tetragenococcus; species Tetragenococcus pullicola. Next base: position 3,519 of record DXDB01000068.1, read on the forward strand.
GCTAAGGCTTCTTTGTCTTTATTTAAAGGAATTTGTCCATTCACAGGACGGTTGATTTCGTTATTTAATTTAAAGTAACTTACATCATTGATTGTTTTAAGACTCATAATGTTTCTATCCTTTCTCTTTTAAAATACAACTTCAAGAAATAAAAAAGGAGGATTTGTTTGTCAAAAATGACGGACAAATCCAACCGATACTTCACTTCATTAACAGTGGTTAACTAGCCAATTGGCGTAATTGATCGGGACGAAAGCCCACAACAGTTGTAGCCTCTGATTGGATCACAGGGACACTTTGATAGCCTTGTGCTTTTAACCATTCTAAAGCATTGGTATTTTGATCAATGTTGATTTCTTCAAAGTTTATATTGTTTTCTGTTAAAAATCGTTTGACCATTTTGCATTGCATGCAGTTGTTTTTTGAGAATAATTTTATATTCATTATTTTTTCCTCCGAATCGCTTTTTCGTCATGGTCTTATTCTATACTGATTCAAAGAAGAAAGTCAACGGAAAAATCTTATAAAAATACTATATATAGTGTTTGTGAAAAGGAGACGACACTAATTGTTGTGGTTTTTTAAAAGACTTTTATTAGAATAAATGGAAGTATAAGGAGTTTTGAGAAATCAAAAAGTTGGTTGTATAGAAAAAAGTTGTGAAAAAAACGTTCATTGTGAAAGAAAAATCAAAAGAAAAAGATTAGCTCATTTAGAAATAGAGTGCTTAAATGTATAAAAAATATTTTCTAATTTTTAGTAAATTCATTTAATGAAATTCTAACAAAAAAAATGACAAAGGTTCTTGCATTTTATTTTTCAAAATGATACTATAGTTAAGTACTTTTGATACGGAGGCATAGCTCAGTTGGTAGAGCAGTAGACTCTTAATCTATGGGTCTAGGGTTCGAGTCCCTATGCCTCCATTGGGTGCCAAACCCGCGAAGGAGAAGAAACGTTGGTGCGAAAGCATTTCGAAAACGATTCTTGCTCCTTTTTTTTATTTTCTTATGGAAAGATGTTTTTAAAAATTCAATAGTATATCGCCTTCTAAGAAAAAAATTCAATCGACTACTCTCCCCTCTCGTAAATTTATCCAGACCACCCTAGTACCCTTAAAATACCCTTGAGAACCACCACAGTGTCATGGTAAACTTATTCACAAAAGGAGGCTAATCCCTTATGGATAATGGCATTGCAGATATTCATTTAATTCGTAAAATTCTGAAAGAAAAACCAGCAAAAGAACTTTCTGATTACACAGGCATCAGTTTAAGTTCTATCAAAAAACTGAAAAGCGGAGAGCGATCCGTTGAAAAGATGAATCTAGGCGACGCTATTAAACTGACGGATTTTGCGTCTAACAATTCAAGAGCAGAAATCAGTATCTGGTCCTAGTAACAAGTTTATAAATCTTTGTAACAATCGGTAGAGTTCATAATCAGACGGTCTGGGAAGATCCACAGAAATTTCATCTCCTTTCATACGCGGAGAGCTACCCAATGCGGTGGGGCGTTCAAGGTAGGTGTATCATTATCCAGCTTAGAGGTCCTCGTACTTCCATTTTCCCAAGATGAAAGCTGTAAGTGAAGTGGGTGTCGCTCTTTTTATATGAAAGTCATTGCGCACTTCCTTACACTGCTTCTTCTAAAGCTGAACGTATCTAATTATGCTATTTAGTTTTCAATGAATATAAGGCTTACTAGCCCATGAAAAATTGCTGGAACAAGTAAACTTTCATGAAATAATAAACAATCGAGGAAGTGTGAGAGGTTGACAACACCCGGTTTATTTTTATGGATGATATTACTACTTTACTATGAAAGCTGTATTTTTTGGCACTCTTTTCTGCGATTTTGGTACACACAAAAAAGCGAGTCTTCTGATAAACTCGCTTTTAATGTTTTGCTTCAGTTATACTTTTTGAAAGACAGCTTTTACTTTCAGCAATAGTTCTGCCGTTAAATCACTAGGAGCTTTTTCTAAGAATTTGCAGGGCCGGGCTTCATAATCAACAGTTGTTAATTGGTCCAATAATACTTTTCCAGTTGTTTTCATGCCATAAGAAGCATCAATCGGAACATAAAGAGGATAGCTTC
>DXDB01000069.1 GCA_019115705.1 Candidatus Tetragenococcus pullicola
GATTTGGCCAAGTTTCTAGGTTTATCGACGTCATAGCCACGTTGTAGACAAGCAAAGTAGGCGATGAGTTGCGTAGGAATTACAGAAACCAAGCTTGTTAAGAGTGGATGAACCTCGGGTAGAATAACCGCATCTGTTTCCTTGGCTAAAGAAGCACTTGCAATCACAATTGTATCTGCACCACGACTTTCCACTTCTTTTAGATTTCCTCGTGTATGAGCACTGGTCTTTCCGTTAGTGATGATGCCAAATACCGGCGTTTTCTCTTCGATTAAAGCAATTGTTCCGTGTTTTAATTCTCCAGCAGCAAATCCTTCTGTTTGGATATAAGAAATTTCTTTTAATTTCAGAGAAGCCTCAAGAGATACGTTGTAATCATTGCCTCGTCCGATATAAAAAGCATTACGAGTGTGCTTCAAATGATCTTTGGCAAGCTGTGAAATCGTTCCTTTTTCATTAATTACGGCTTCCATCGCGGCAGCTATGATGGATAATTCACCGAAGACATCAAAATCTATACTTGCATCAATGCCTTTATTTTTTCCAATCGCTTTTGCCAATATTGCTAAGACTGCGATTTGAGCCGTATAAGCTTTTGTGGAAGCTACCGCGATTTCTGGACCAGCATGAAGCAATAACGTATGTTTAGCTTCTCTTGACAATGTCGAACCAGCGACATTTGTGATTGTCAGTGAAGGGAAATCAAAGTGATTGATTTGGACAAGCACTTGTCGACTATCGGCTGTTTCACCGCTTTGACTCAGAAAAATAAAAAATGGTTTTTTTGAGAGAAGAGGCATATTGTAGCTGAATTCACTAGATAGATGAATTTCAACAGGAATTTGAGTCATTGTTTCCAATACATTTTTGGCAGCACATCCAGCATTATAGCTGGTTCCGCAAGCGATGATGTAAAGACGGTCACAAGCACTGATTTGTTGAAGAAGAGAGTCATTTATTGTGACTTGCTTTTTTTCATCTGAATAGTCACTAATCAAACGACGCATGACTGCGGGCTGTTCATCGATTTCTTTTAGCATGTAAAATGGATAAGCTCCTTTTTCGATATCGTTTAAATCTAATTGAGCTTCATAGGATTCACGATAAACAAGATTGCCCTTCTCGTCTTCAATATGTATAGCACAAGCAGTAACAGTCACCATTTCACCATCAGCAATTTCAACAAAATGACTCGTCTGATCTAGCATTGCTATCGCATCGCTACAAATCACATTAAATCCTTCACCTAATCCAATAAGTAAGGGACTTTTATTTTTAGCAACATAAATTGTTTCTTTATCTTGAGTATCCACCAGAGCAAAGGCATAGGATCCACGGATTAAGGACAATGCTTTTTTAAATGCTGCTTTGGTTGATAAGCTTTCTTTTGCCATTAGGGCTGAAATTAAATGGACAACAATCTCAGTATCTGTTTCCCCATCAAAATGATCGTCTGCCAAGTATTCTTTTTGAATTTCTTCAAAGTTTTCTATTACGCCATTGTGAACAAGCACTAAACGATGATCTGAAGAGGTTTGTGGATGAGCATTTCTTTCAGAAGGTTTTCCATGCGTTGCCCAACGCGTATGTCCAATCCCAATTGTTCCGTTAATATCTTTAGTTATTTTTTCTTCTAGATTTTTTATCCGACCTTGTGATTTCACCAAGTGTTGTGTATCATCATTTGAAACAAAAAGACCTGCTGAATCATAGCCTCTATATTCCAAACGTCCAAGTCCTGATAAAATAATTTTTTCTGCATGCTTTTTTCCGACGATTCCTACAATTCCGCACATAATACAATTCCCACTTTCTATTGGCATTATGCATTTCTATCTGCTTGATTCTGATACTGTTAAAACTTCGCAGTTTCTTTTTATCAGTTTCTGTAGAGTGCAGTCCCTAGAGCCATCCGCCGAATTTTCGATAAACTCTATCCTCGTCATCGGTTTTAACAGATCGGGCGCTATCCTTATTGGTATACCTAACCTCATTGAAATTTTATTTAATAGAAACACAATGATAATCATATATTTTAACTATTTATTTGTCAATATTTTTTTAAAAATAAAAATGGTATAGATAGAAAAAGCAGTTGGCGAAGTAAGTTGTTCTTTTCTAAAAAAAGTGTAAAAGGGATACAGAATAAAGAATATTTGTTTTTATTCGTCTTTTTATTAATAATTTTGTACAATAGAAAAGATAATAATATGATTAATTAGGAGGTAGTAAATGAACAAACGAAGATGGGTAGCGGTGATCATTGCACTAGGATTATTTTTGATCTCAGCAGTGAGTTCGCAAATGACCAAAGAAAAAGAAACATCAGAAATGAATGCTCTGACTGGATTCAATGCTTTGTTGTATGGGACAAACGAATTAGGAGAAGTTATTTTAGAAGAAGGAAATGATCAACATCGCATCGCTAAATTAAACGTGAGTGGTACGATCAGTAGTGAAAGTAGTGGCGGAATTTTTTCAGAAGCAGAATATGATCATATACGTCTATTAGAAGAATTAAAACAAATTCAGCAAGATCCAACGATTGGCGGGGTTATACTAGAAGTGAATTCTCCAGGTGGGGGCGTTTATGAAAGTGCTGAAATCGCCAAAGAGATAAAAAAAGTACAGGAAAAGAAAATTCCTATCTACGTAAGTATGAAAAATATGGCAGCAAGTGGCGGTTATTATATTTCTGCTTCTGCGGATAAGATTTTTGCAACTGCTGAAACAGTGACAGGTTCGATTGGTGTGATCATGTCAGGAATGAATTATGCTGGTTTGTTAGAAAAGTTAGGTGTTTCTGATGCCACCTATAAAAGTGGTGCATTAAAAGATGCGGGTTCTGGAACACATCCTGTAACAAAAGAAGAACAACAAGTACTACAAGGATTTGTTGATAGCTCTTTTGATCGTTTTGTAGAAGTAGTCGCCGATGGACGAAACATGTCTGAAGAGGAAGTTCGTACATTGGCAGACGGTCGTATCTATGATGGGCAACAGGCCTTAGAAAATGGGTTAATCGATGCGTTAGGGTTTCCTGATGAAGTTTTGCAAGCTTTAAAAGATGAGAAGGGGTTGAAAAATGCGCAAGTTTTTGAGTATGGATTTGATTCGACAGGATTTGCCAATACTTGGTTTGGTTCAAAATTAGCGCAATTTCAAGGGTTGAAGGCATCAGAACAACAACAATTGTCAAACGTGTTGAAAACAATCGGAACACCAGTAGCGCCAAAACCATTGTATTATTATGGAGGTGAATAAAGTGGATGAGGAAAAGCAAAAGCTCGAAGCGACTCATGAAAACGAGGTAGACCAAGAAAAAGATTCGCAAGATTTTTTTCAAAAGGTCCTCCACTCTTTTGAAGAAGACTATGATGAGAATGAACGAGAAACAAAACAAGAGAAATGGAAGAAATTTAATAGCCGACCAAGCAAAGAAATGGAACACAATGATTTTCCTAATTATTTTTTTGCCGGTTTTTGGATGCGACTTTTTGCTTATACTATTGATATTATTTGTGTACACGCTGTAAGTAATATTTTCTTAGGAATGCTATTTTTCGTTCTAAAAATAGATAAATCAACTGAGTTCTTAAGCTTTTATGGCTTGTCTTATTTAATCATTTATGTGGGCTATTTCACACTGCTTACAAAACTGAATCAGGGCCAGACAGTTGGGAAGATGATTTTTGGGATTCGTGTGATCAGCTTTACTGAAGAAGAATTATCTTGGTCGACTGTGTTGGTTAGAGAAACAGCGTGTCGTTTCTTTTTACAAGCTCAACCACTCTTGATGTTTGGTTATCTACCAAGCGCCTTTACCTCAAAGAAACAACACGTGGGGGATTATTTCAGTGATACAAGTGTGGTAACATTGAATATGATCCAGGCGTTTAATCAACAGAATCATGCCTAAAAATGTGGAAAGAGAAGTGAAAAAAGTGTCTGATATTTTATCCTTCCCAGATAAACAGAACCAATTATTGGCTAGTGGAAAAAAGAAAATGGCTGCAAAAGATTATTTAGCAGCCAAAAGGGATTTTTTGACCTTATACGAAATGGAGGCTTCATATAAAAATTGTTTATTACTGATTTCTGCGATGCGTGCCCTTGGAGAGTATAAAAACGCTTTGTATTATGCCCAATTACATCTAGACGATTTTCTTCAAGAGACGCAAGGAATCGAAACTTATGGGCAATTGTTGCTGTTAGATGGACAATACCTAGCAGTACATCGTCTCATTAAAAATGCTGTTGACCAAGAAAAACTAAAAGAAGCTTTAGAGCAAGTTGAAAAAACGCAACATGTTCTATCTGAACATTTACTTTCAGAAAAAGAAGGACTTCTTTTGAGAATTGATCACACCAAAAAGCCAGTTCAAAAAAAGGAGTGGGAAGTGTTGACCACTGATATTTCCTTACCTGACTTTTTAGACATTTGTAAAAAGTATCTTGAAAAAAATAACAATCCCTTTCTTGTTCCTAAACTATTTGAAGAACTTGTAAGAGATGGCGCGAAAGGAAGTGTTTTTTTTAAAGACAAAGAAATTGTTTTAGATACACTTCCTTTGTTGCAAGATAGTCCCGCTTTGAAAGTAGCGCTACAAGTCATCGAAAAAGAAGCGAAAAATCCCCAGCTGCTTGAATTAGCTCGAGCGGAATTAACGGGACATTTTGCACTCTTATATCCTATATTGCCTAATGTTAACGAGGCGAAAAGATGGGGAGAAAGTTGTCTTTTAGAATTACGAAGTTTACTAGAAGAAACGGATCAGATGCAAGAGTTAGAAAAATATGCTGATATTCAAAATAAAAAGGAAAAAATCCGACAAATTTATCAAAATTTTCTTTAAAAAAGAGAAAAATTGGAAGTTTTGCTTCTAAATGTTTACATTTTTAAAGGGATAGTGTACTATTTAAAAGTATGCACGACATATTTATATGTTAATTTAATTGTTTATTCGGAGGGAAATACATGACTGCAAAATGGGAAAAAACAGGCGCCAATGATGGTGTATTGAAATTTTCGATTGCACAAGAAGAAATTCAAAAAGGTCTTACACAAACCTTTAATCGTGTGAAAAAGGATATGAATGTTCCAGGTTTCCGTAAAGGAAAAGTAACTCGCACAGTATTTAATCGTATGTACGGAGAAGAAGCTTTGTATGAAGATACGCTAAATGCTCTTTTACCGGATGCTTATGATGCAGCTGTAAAAGAAGCTGAAATCGACCCTGTTGCACAACCTAAAATCGATATTGAAAGTATTGAAAAAGGTGAAGATTGGGTAATTAAAGCAGATGTAACAGTAAAACCTGAAGTAAAATTAGGAGAGTACAAAGAATTAAAAGTACCTAAACAAGATCGTGAAGTAACAGAAGAAGACGTTGAAGCACGTTTACAAGCAAAACGCGAAGAAGAAGCAGAGTTAGTAATTAAAGAAGACGAACCTGCTGAAGATGGCGATACTGTTGTTATCGACTTTGAAGGCTTCAAAGATGGTGAAGCTTTTGAAGGTGGACAAGGAGAAAATCATTCTCTTGAAATTGGTTCTGGTTCGTTCATCCCTGGTTTTGAAGAACAATTGATTGGGACTCGTGCTGATGATCATTTGGATGTTAAAGTAACATTCCCTGAAGATTATCAAGCAGAAGACTTAGCTGGTCAAGAAGCAACGTTTAAGGTAACTGTTCATGAAGTGAAAACAAAAGAACTTCCAGAATTAGATGATGAATTTGCCAAAGATGTTGACGATGAAGTAGAAACATTGGATGAGTTAAAAGAAAAATATCGTAAAGAATTGACCGATAGTAAAGAACAAGCTGCCAGTGATGCAGTTGAAGAAGCAGCTATTTCTCAAGCGGTTGAAAATGCTGAAATCGTTGAATTGCCAGAAGTGATGGTTCATGATGAAGTTCATCGTGCAATGGATGACTTTTTAAACAATATGCAACGTCAAGGAATCAGCCCAGATCTTTATTATCAAATCACAAACACAACCGAAGCAGATCTTCATCAACAATTTGAAGGTGAAGCTGAACCTCGAGTGAAAACAAACCTTGTGATTGAAGCTGTAGCTGCTGCTGAAAACTTTGAAGTTTCTGACGAAGAAGTTGATGCTGAAATCAAAGAACTTGCTGAAACTTATAATATGCCAGAAGCACAAGTTCGTAGCATGCTTTCTCCTGATATGTTGAAACATGATATTGAAATGAAAAAAGCTGTGGATGTTATTACCACAACAGCTGTTGAAGAATAATTTTTACATCCAAACAAAGACGCTTCCGATAAAGAAGCGTCTTATTTTTTTGTTATAAAAAATCTTTATTTTTTTAATCTTTTTGTCTTTAAAAAAACTTAATTCCTAAAGAGAGAGGGCTTTTTCTTTCTTTGAATCTATGCTAGAATAGTAAAAGGCTGGATGGGGAAAGCATGTTTTCATTTGCTCACCAGTGTATACAAAAAGGAGGAACACCATGTACGACAATACAAGTGGAAATGAACCAGTACGTTGTTCTTTTTGTGGGAAATCTCAGGAAGAAGTAAAAAAAATCGTTGCTGGTCCTGGTGTCTACATCTGTAACGAATGTATTGAATTATGTAAAAATATTATTGATGAAGAATTTTATGAAGAAGCAGTTCATGAGTTCTCTGAGGTTCCCAAACCTCAAGAAATTTTGGACAATTTAAATGAATATGTAGTTGGACAAGATCGTGCAAAGAAAACCTTGTCTGTAGCGGTCTATAACCATTATAAACGAATCAATGCAAAACTTTCAGAAGAAGAAAAAGAAGACGATGGCATTGAACTTCAAAAAAGCAATATTTGCTTGATTGGGCCGACTGGTTCAGGAAAGACGTATTTAGCACAAACTTTAGCTAAAAGTTTGAACGTGCCTTTTGCGATTGCCGATGCTACCAGTTTAACTGAAGCTGGGTATGTTGGGGAAGATGTTGAAAATATCTTATTAAAACTTTTGCAAGATGCTGATTATGATGTTGAACGCGCGCAAAAAGGAATCATCTATATTGATGAAATCGATAAAATCGCTCGAAAAAGTGAGAATGTTTCGATTACACGTGATGTTTCTGGTGAAGGGGTCCAACAAGCGCTGTTAAAAATTTTAGAAGGAACGATTGCTAGTGTTCCTCCTCAAGGTGGGCGCAAACATCCACAACAAGAAATGATTCAAATTGATACAACCGATATTCTTTTCATTGTTGGCGGTGCTTTTGATGGGATTGAAACGATTGTTAAAAATCGTTTGGGCGAAAAAACGATTGGGTTTGGAACGACAAACAAAAAAATGGATGAAAATGAAAGTGTGATGAAACACATCATTCCGGAAGATTTATTAAAATTTGGTTTGATTCCAGAATTTATTGGTCGATTACCTGTCATGTCTGCCTTGGAAAAATTGACGAATGACGATTTAGTTCATATCTTGACAGAACCTAAAAATGCGTTGGTCAAACAATATACTAAGCTTTTAAGATTAGATGGTACCAAGCTTACATTTGAAAAAGAAGGCTTAAAAGCAATTGCTGACAAAGCAATCGAACGGGATACAGGCGCCCGTGGACTACGCTCGATTATTGAAGAAATCATGATGGATATTATGTTTGATATCCCGACACATGATAAGATCAAAGAAGTAATTATTACTAAAGAAGCAGTTGAGGGTGAAGCTGCACCTAAAGTTGTTTATGAAGAAGAAAAAAAAGCTGGATAATCAAACAAACCGGATAGGCCGCTATCCGGTTTGTTTCATCAAAAAGGAATTCGAAGGAGGAAAAAGATGGACGTTCATTCTGCTGAAATTGTGATCAGTGCTGTTTCTCCCAAACAGTACCCAACAAATGCTCTCCCAGAAATAGCCTTAGCTGGTCGTTCGAACGTTGGTAAATCATCATTTATAAACACCTTATTAAATCGAAAAAACTTAGCCAGAACTTCCTCAAAACCAGGGAAAACACAGACGTTGAATTTTTATTTGATTGAACAGATGTTTCATTTTGTTGATGTCCCAGGCTATGGTTATGCAAAAGTTTCAAAAACAGAGCGAGCGAAATGGGGGGAGATGATCGAAACTTATCTAACGCAGCGAGAAAATCTACGAGCAGTCGTTTCGTTGATTGATTTTCGACATGAACCTACCAAAGATGATATTCAAATGTATGATTTCTTTAAATATTATCAAATCCCAGTGATTCTGGTAGCTACAAAAATTGATAAAGTTCCTCGTGGCAAGTGGAATAAACAAGAAAGAGTATTAAAAAAGGCGCTTGACTTTGATTCAGAAGACGATTTTATTCTTTTTTCAGCTGTTAGCAAACAGGGAAAAGAAAAAGCTTGGGAAGCTATCGAGGCTTATTTATAAAAAGAAGGAGTATTCTAATTTTAGAATACTCCTTCTTTTTATTTTTTATCGTTCTTTTTCTTTGGCTTTGGATTTAAAAAACGTTCTAAGTCTTCTTCTTTGTTTTTCTTTTCTTTTTCATCTGTTGGCAAAATAACAAATTCTTCTAATCGTTTTTCTAGAAAATCATCTCGTTGTACTTTTAGTCCCATGACAGACACCTCCACCTTTCTATGATACCATTTTCTTTTTTGTTTTGTATTTAAAACGATTTTTTTTAAGAAAATTTCAGTTTTTCAAGAATTCACACTGTCTTAAAATTGATTAAGATTCATGGAGGAAAGATGAGATAATTTTTTTGAGAAATATTACTTGTTAAGAACTAGTGGTTCAAAGTGTTTAGAAAATGGATATTTGCTGATCAAGTGCTAACAACGAAACAATTATGGTAATGGTCACTTAAAAGCATCAGTTTTTACTGAGAGTTTTTAGTGCTTATTCTTGAACTGGTTTTTTCAATAAACCTAGTACGATACCAGTGATGATTGCACCAATCAGCACAAACAAGAGGTAAAGGATAGGTCGAGAGAGTAGTAAGGCTACAAAGATTCCACCATGAGGAGCCATTAAACGAATACCAAATCCACCGACCAATCCACCGGTTACGACTGAGCCAATAACAAAGCTTGGAATGGCACGCAATGGATCGCTAGCTGCAAAAGGAATCGCACCTTCTGTCACAAAGGATAAGCCCATGACGATGTTTGTTAAACCCGCTTCATTTTCTTGTTTGGTAAATTTATTTTTAAATAGGCGAGTAGCTACAAAAATTCCTAGTGGTGGAACCATACCGCCAGCCATTACAGCCGCCATTACAATACTTCCACCTTCAGCTACGGTTGCTGCAATTGTTCCTGTAGCAAATACGTAAGCAGCTTTGTTTACAGGGCCTCCAAGGTCAATTGCCATCATTCCGGCAAGTAAAGCACCTAAAAGCACGGCATTTGTTCCACTTAAGCCATTTAAAAAGTTGTTTAAAGCGTCATTGATGATTTTCATTGGAACATTGACAAGTAACATTAAAAAGCCGGTAATTAAAAGTCCAAGGAATGGGTAGAAAAGGATTGTTTTGATTCCATCCATCGATTTTGGTAATCCTTTGAGTAATTTTCTTAATAATTCAATTACATATCCAGCGATGAAACCACCGATAAGCGCGCCTAGAAAACCCGCGCCTCCTTGATTGGCTAAAGCGCCCGCTGCAAAACCAACAATCAAACCAGGCCGATCACTGATACTCATGGCGATAAAACCAGCCAAAATCGGTAACATGAAGTCAAAGGCCGCGTGACCAATTTGTCCAAAGTAAGCCGCCGCTTGGTTATAACTACCTAATTGGTCCAGAGAATCTTGTGGCACGCCCATGAATTGATCAATCATAAAGGAAAGAGCGATCATGATACCGCCAGCCACAACAAATGGTAGCATATGAGAAACGCCGTTCATTAAGTTTTTATAGATACTTTGTCCAATTGAATCTGAAGAACTTTCTGATCCTTCGCTAGAATCACCGGCATTTTTATTGCCATGAAAGACAGGCGCACTATTGTCTATCGCTTTATTGATCAATTCTTCTGGCTTACGAATACCATCACTAACCGGTCGACTAATCAAGTGCTTCCCATCAAAACGGTTCATCTCAACATTTTTATCGGCAGCAATAATGACGCCGGCTGCACGATCGATGTCAGAAGTAGTCAGACGATTTTTTGTTCCATCTGAACCGTTTGTTTCGACTTTGATATCGATATCTAATTCTTTGGCTTTTTGTTTCAATGAATCTTCAGCCATATAAGTATGTGCGATACCAGTTGGACAAGCAGTAACAGCTACGACGAAAGGACGATCTTTTGTTGATGTTTCAGCTGCTTGAGTAGTTTGTGTGGTAGCTTCTGATTTTTCTTCTTCTGCTTTTTGTGCCTCGGCTTGACTAAAAGCTTCCTGTACTTGTTCAGGCGTTTCAGCTTTTTTTAATTTTTCGACAAACTCTTGATTTACTAATTGGCGAGAAAGAGCAGCTAACGCTTGTAAATGAGTATCGTCAGCGCCTTCTGGAGCAGCAATCATGAAAAATAGATAGGCAGGTTGCCCGTCTAAAGATTCGTAATCGACGCCTTTTTTACTTTTAGCAAATAAAACTGTGGCTTCTTTTACTGCATTGTTTTTAGCATGAGGCATTGCGATGCCATCACCCAATCCAGTCGTTGTTTGCTTTTCTCGTGCCCAAATATCTTTTTTGTACTGATCGATATTGGTAATTCGACCGACATCATATAGTCTTTGAACCATTTCATCAATCGCACTACTTTTGTCTGTTGCCTTTAAATCCATAATCATGGCATCTTTTATCAATAAATCGTTGATTCGCATAGAAATTTTCCTCCTATAATCTTTCAATTTTTACTTGCGGTAATAGTTCGTCGATAAACTCTTTACTTGCTAAGTCGTCTGAAAAGGTCGTTGCGCTTCCACAGGCAACTCCCATTTTGAATGCTTCCACTGCATTTTTACTACGAACAAATTCGCCGATAAAACCTGCTATCATGGAATCACCAGCACCGACTGAGTTTTTTACTGGGTATTTCAAAACATTTGAACGATAGGCTCCTTCTTTGGTGAAGAGAAGAGCTCCTTCACTAGCCATCGAAATGATTACGTTTTGAGCCCCTTGTTTTTGTAATAGCTTACCATGGGTAATGATTTCTTCAAGAGAAGAGAAGTGTGTCTGATACATTTCTGCTAGCTCGTGATTGTTGGGTTTAACTAAAAGTGGGCTAGACTTCAGAGCATTTAACACATCGTCACCTGTAGTATCGATTACAAATTCGGCCTTTTTATTTTTAATGATTTTAATCAGCTCTTGATAAAAACCAGATGGCAATCCTACAGGGGTACTTCCCGAAAGGATAACAATATCGCCAGGGTTTATTTTTTTTAAATTATTTTTCAGGGATACTATTTCTGTTTCTGATAAATTTGGTCCCAACCCATTGATTTCTGTTTCTTTTCCAGCTTTTAGTTTCACATTGATCCGAGTATCTTCGTTAACCGAAGTGAAACGGCAAGAAAGACCTTCTTTTTTTAACCAATTCTCAATAAAATTGCCAGTAAATCCTCCTAAAAATCCTAAAGCAGTAGAATCAGCATTGATTCGTTGTAGAATGCGAGAAACATTGATTCCTTTACCACCAGGCAATTTGAAATCTTGAGACATTCGATTAACTTCTCCGATTTTTAATTGATCGACGTGAACGATATAATCGATCGAAGGATTTAATGTCATCGTGTAAATCATCATTTAACCTCCATTAATTTAGTTTGTGACTGAAATTGGCGACTATTGTCTTTGGGTAAACTATCGGTAATGATTGTAGCTGTTTTTAAAGGAGCGACATGTGTAAAAGTGACTTGTTGAAATTTCGAATGATCCATAACCACATAGTTTTGTTGACTTTGAGACATGGCAAGTTTCTTGATAGCAGCTTCTTCAGGGTCCGGAGTGGTAAAGCCTGCTTTCAAATGAGCACCATTCATTCCTAAAAAAGCTTGATCAAACCGAAATTGTTCCAATTGTTTTATGGTAAAAGAACCAAGTGCTGCATGAGTCGATAGTTTTATGGAACCTCCTAAAATAATTGTTTTGATATTTCGTTCCACTAATAAAGTAGCGTGTTTAACAGAGTTAGTAACTACTTGGATGTTATCTTGAGTTGAAATATAAGGAATCATAGCAAGAGTTGTCGTACCTGCATCAAGATAGATTACATTTTCTTTGGTAATTAAATGCGCCGCTTTTTTTGCAATCTGTTTTTTTTCTAAATGGAATTTTTCTGCTTTTTCACTCATGGGGGCTTCAAAATTTAAACGTTGAAGCTTTTTAGCACCGCCATGGATCCTAACCAATAAACCCTGGTTTTCCAAATTTTGTAAATCTCGACGAATGGTTGATTCTGACGCCTCAAGTGGAGTCATTAAGTCGTTTATAGTGACAATGTCATTTTCTTCCAATCTTTCTAAGATATGTTGGTGTCTCTCTTCTGTAAGCATTTTCCCACCTCCTTCATTCTTTATTTTAACACGCTTTCTTTTCAAAAACAACCAAAAGCATTCAATATCAATCAACGATTTGAAAGACACTTTACTATTTTTCTAAAGAACGTAAAAAGGCATAGAAGAGAGCAATCAATTGACAAATAAGACAATATTGGGCTAAATAATAATAAGA
>DXDB01000070.1 GCA_019115705.1 Candidatus Tetragenococcus pullicola
CACGATGCATCTTCACAATGCTGGCTTTAAAATCATCTTGATATCGTTTCATTGGAATGCTCCTATCTTGTTTTATTAATTATGGCACAACTGTTCAGAAATTTATGTACCAAATACTAGGATAGGAGCAAAAACTATCTAGTAAGGTATCTTGCACCATTTTTAAAACATTTGAGTCTTTGATTGGGAGTACAATCTGTTGAACCATTTAATTATGCCTTTCTGGTTAATATTTTTTGAAAAAATCGATTCATAAAGCATCTAAATAATAATAGAGTTTAACTCAGTGTCAAGATACTGAGTTAAATTATGTTGAAATTTTTTTAGCGAGTAGGCAAAAACTTCATAGTATGGAATTCTAACTAAAGTAATTTTATTGGTTTTGCAAAAATTGTTTTTTATGGAATCTCTTATCTGGTTTTCTTTTAAATTACTTTTAAAACGAGGTACGTCTTTGAAATGTTGTTGCCCATCATATTCTATAGCCAAATTATATTCAGGAATATAGAAATCTAAGAATAATAAGTACCCTTTTTCCGTTTTTAAATCATGAAATGTCTTTTGAGGTATATATTCTATACCATGATCATGTAACCAATTACCGATTATCTTCTCTCCGTTAGAACGAATCACACAGAATGGACAGCTAGCCCAATTTAAAAATTGACTAGGCGTTTTATAGAAAGTATTATTGCATGTTAGATGCTTAAATTTTATTTTGGTTGTGGCGTTTATATAATCCTCTAAAACTTCATATTCTGAAAAATATTTTATTTCTTCTCTAAATTCGGAGGGTGTTTTATGAGCTACACCACGGCAATATGCACATCTCACCCCACTAAAAAAATCACTAGGTGTTATTTTAATAATTTTATTACAACGCTTATGTAATAAAGAGACCTTTGTCCGGTAATTTTTATATTCGTCAATAAGTTTATATTCACTATTTGTGGTTTCTTTAATTCTTATATTAAAAGTTTTTCGTGCAGATTTATTTCTACAAAAAGGGCAATCTGCACCATTTAATAACAAATAAGGTCTCACTATGAACTCTTTTCCACATAAATTATGTCTTAATGCTATTGGTGTTTCAGAAGTTTCATATTTTCCTAGTACGTCAAATTCTGTTAGTAAATTTTTATGTTTACACTCTAATAAAAATTCTTCATGGGTTCTTTTCTTATTGTGTGAACACGTTGGACAATGAGTCTTATTTTGTAGAATATCACTAGGAAGTGCGTAATATGTTTTATTACAAATAGTATGGTTAACAGCCACTTTCGTTTTAGATGTTTTGTAATCACTTAACAATTGATAATCAGTGGATAATATCTCATAGAATTGTTTTTTAAAAACACTTGGAGATTTAGTCCTGCTCCTCATAGAGCATTGGGGACAAACAGAGCCATTTAAAAAATTTGATGGACGTACGGTATAAACATTTCCGCACAGAATGTGTTTGACTTTAATAGGAGTTACACCAGTTATATATTCTTCTAGAAAAATATATTCATCTCCTCGTAAATTGGCGACCTCATTTAAGAAATGTTCATTTTTTTTTTTATTAGGCATTATTTTCTCCTGAATGCATAATTTGTTTATTTTTATTATATGGTTTATTTTAACATCAAAAGAAAAAACAGCCCCCGTTATCTAGTGGTTAGATAATGGGGGGCTGTTTTAATAGTCTTTCCGAGGGGTCATTATGTAATGTGCTGGTAAAGGATGCAGTGCCATTGCCAGCGCCACTTATAGAAGTGGTGAAAAATTATTTGATAATCAAGAAGGCCGCCACTATTTGGTATTTGACCAAGAAAACCGGTTCAGCAACGGTATTGAGCATTGCTACTATTTTAGGAATGCTGCCAATGGTGATTCTTAGTCCGTTTGTTGGTCCTATGGTTGATCGGTGGAACAAAAAAGGCCTCCTAATTTTCCCGGACGTTTTTGCTGCCTGTTTCGCTATTATTCTTTCCGTATCCGGAACGGTCTTTCATGTATTTCCACTTTGGCTCATTTTTATTTCATTACTGATGTGGTCTTGTGCGCAAACATTCCAGATGCCAACGATTCAATCGGTAATGCCCACAATGGTGCCAGACAAAGAAATTACCCGTATGAACGGCCAACTGGGAATGGTGCAATCCGTGAATATGATTATTGCCCCAGCACTGGGTGCGTTTTTATTTGCGTTTATCCCCATCGAGTACTTGATTCTGTTAGACGTACTTGGGGCCATCATTGGGATTTGTATTTTAACGTGGGTTCAAATTCCTAACAATGAAAAAATTGATCAGCCAATGCATGTGCTCCACAACACCCGCTTGGGGATCAAACAACTTACGAACAACAAGGGCTTGTGGTACATTACGTTGATCGGCGCCGTCTTCACACTAACCTACATGCCTGCTGCCAGCATGTATCCACTCATGACCATGAAATACTTTCAGGGAACCGTTAGTCAGGCTGGCTTAATTGAAGCCATTTATTCAACTGGCATGCTAATCGGCGGCACTATCATTGGCCTCTTTGGTAAGTGGCAGGACCGGATGAAGCCCGTAATCATCGCGTTTTTCCTGGTTGGCATTCCAACCGGTATTAGCGGCATTTTGCCAGGTAACCAAACCGGATTTTTATG
>DXDB01000005.1 GCA_019115705.1 Candidatus Tetragenococcus pullicola
TTTGTGTCAAACTGCATCAGATTGGAAAGGACTTTTAAAGGAGAAGAAGGAGAAAACAGGACGACAAAAAGTTTGTCAATACACGATCAATGATATCAGAGCAATCGCTAAAGATGATTTGATTGTCTTGTGTGATGAAGGAACGTATTATATCGGCAAAATTATTGAAAAAGAAGGTCGATTGTGGCATTTTGTGGATCATATCCCTTTTTATGAAACGGGTACAAGTATCGTGGCTTATGTGGAAAAATACTATTGTTTGGGCTTAGCTGATAGTGTTCCCAGAAGAATTAGCAATCCAATTAGTGCCGGAAGACCAGAAGTTGCCATTAGCGATTCGGCCAGTCGCAACTATCTTCAAATGCGTTATCAGCAGTTGTCAGGAAATACCGAAAAAAATAAAAAGAAATTTGTGCCAATGTCTGAAGAAAGTGCCGTCACCTTGCTTTCAATTTATTTACAAAAAGAACGTGGTCTGATTTCTTTTGCCAATTCCATGCTTTTAAAAACTTCTTCTTATGCTGGTGTCTTTTTAGATCCTAAAAGTGGTGATCGTTGCGTGTTAAAAGTTGCTAACGATGAAGTGGAACCGTTTAAATTAGACAGTATTCGACGTTTGGCCATGGAAGAAAAAAGAGCCACTCGTGTGATTATTTATGACCGAAATAGTCGTTTATTGGATCAACATAAAGTGGTGAAAGAAATGAAGTATCGCTTTTTTTCAGTTGAATATCTCTCAGCCATTGTGCTTCGTCACTATTTTAAACAATTGGCTACCATTTTACCTCTTGCACTTATCAATTTGTGACTAGCTGTTGTCTTTTGACAATTAAATGAATATATTCCATCCGAAAGAATTGTTTTTGATTTTTTCGGATGGATTTTTTTAATCATCAAAGAAAGGAATGTCCACGAGCGGCGTGGTGGCCAAAAGAATCGAAAAGAAATGTCCACGAGCGACGGCGTGGCCATAAGAATAAAAACGAGCAATTGTCTAGTGGAAACGTTGATTGCCATTCGTTCGTACAGTGTAAAAAACAAGGAGCGAATGTCGCTCCTTGTTTACTTTCTGAGATACACTTTTTCTTGAATGACTTTTTGGACGTGGTCAATAAAAGCGACACCGTAGCGTTTTTCTAGGGCATCGATCCAAGTATCGTAGGTGTTGTCTGTAAGGGCCATTAATTTTTCATTGGTAAAAGGATCCATGGGTGGAATCGGCGGGTCGTTTGGATAACCATAGTGTTTGGCTGGCTGAAAGAAGCAGGTACAATTTAGTGAATGCGGCCAGACTTCTTTTTCTGAAAGCACGTCTTCAATGGCATAAGTTTCTTGATCATGTTCGGCGCAAGTAGCTGGTGTTGACAGGCGCAGCAAGGCATTAGAAGTCACAAGTTTTACGCCGCCTTCATTATAGGCATTGAGGTCTTCAATCGTCAGGAACATATTATTCAAAAATTTGATAATCATGGCACTTTGAACAGCGGTGATCCCAGCAAACTCACTTAGTATTTCCTCCATTTCAGCGGAGAACTTATCATAAGCTTGATTGACATACTTCGAATAAGCAAAACCTTTTATTTTTTCAATTTGTTGTTGGGTAAACTGTTCCTTTAGTTCTTTTTGTAAATGGGAGGATTCGAACAAGGTGTTGCAACAGACGAGATGAATGGTGGCTTCGTTTTTTATTTTTTTCATTTTATGCTCCTTTTTCCTCATTTCTTTTAGTGTACCACGCCCCAACAGTTTGTCTAGATGGATTCGTTTTTTGATCAATCAAATGAGAAAAGTCAGACAATTTCCCGGTAAGTAAAATTTTATTTTTGAATGGAATCCTTTAAAAAAAGTAACGGTTGTTGTTAAAAAGTGCTCGAAAAGAGAAGAAAATCAAACTATCAGCTTTTTCTATTGGTTAATTTTCTCATTTATCCCTCAATTATGAAAAATTCGGTTTTGACTGAAAGGGCTTCTTCTGTATACTGAAAGCGTCCTCGAGGTACAAAAAACGCTATTTGTGAACCAATGCATGATTCCGGAAGTTCGATACGCAAATGGGAAATGAGGAAAAACATGAAACAAGAAGAAATCAATGAATTAGTCCACGATTATGAAAATCTCTTTTATAAAGTATTACGTCGCTGCAGTGTCTTTCCAGGTCGTCCGGGTTTTGAAGATGCTTTACAGGAACTACGCTTAAAGTTCTTTTTGAAAGCGGATCCCTATGAAACACGAGGGCTATTTGAGGCCGACAATAATATTGCCTATTTGTTTAAATACCTACTGTGGAGTGTGATTGACGAAAAACGGAAGAAAGATCCTCATGATTATGAGGTCCAAAATGAAGAAGTTATTGGCTTTGAGCAAGTGGAGGCTCCTTATGCCGAGGTGGAACTCAATGAACTTTTTGATCAATTTTGTGAACAATTGAGCCCAAAAGAAAAGGAAAAGGCCAGAGCACTTTTGTACGATGAGACCATCTCTAGACAAAAAAGATACCGTTACCGCACCTACATGAAAAAACATTTTGGAGATTTTTTTAAAAAAGCGTGACATTTTTGGATTCACTCTCGTTTATTAAGTGTGTAAGGCAAAGGCGCCAACCTTACAAATAAAAAATAAATGGAGGAATTACCATGAAACAAATCGGAAGTACCAAACTAACAGTCCAACTTAGCCAACCAGGAATGGAAAAATTGTTGAAACAAAACTTTGCCAATGCCGTAGCTGATCCCGACGACGCTTCAGTCATTCAACTAGGACAAATCATCGCCG
>DXDB01000071.1 GCA_019115705.1 Candidatus Tetragenococcus pullicola
CATAAGTGTAAAATGAACTTGTAATTTTGTTTGGGAAATAGATGTTGATACAAATTGTTTCACCTCTATCGTACACGAGCAAGTTACACAATAATTATTATTAAGTGCTTTTGCACGAGGAGGTTCTTTCATGGAACAAGGTACAGTAAAATGGTTTAATGCAGAAAAAGGATTTGGATTTATCTCTCGCGAAGATGGAAGCGACGTATTCGTTCATTTTTCAGCAATCCAAGACGAAGGATTCAAAACATTAGAAGAAGGACAAAGCGTAAGTTTCGACGTTGAAGAAACAGACCGTGGCCCTCAAGCTGCTAATGTTGTTAAAGCGTAATTCTTAATTTGACCTTTAAAGGAGCTAGCACTATTAGTGTTGGCTCTTTTTTTATGTTGTAAAAAAGTTTTCAACTACACTTTTAGAATGACCTTAACTAATCAGCCATAAAAAGGGCAAAGAAATGTTTGAATAGAGCTAATCAGCCATAGAAAAGGGAAAGAAATGTTTGAATAGAGCTAATCTCCCATAAGTATTGGGAACTTCTGTTTGAATAGAGTTAATGATGAGTCTTTTTAAGAGACTTCATGAAAATATACGCAAAAAATAGAACCCCTGAGAGGAGTTCTATTTTTATGAATTTAATGAGTATCCTGTGTCATAATCATAGCTAGAATCATAGGATGTCGTTCTGTTTTTTCAAATAAGAAAGGTTGTAGGGCAGAAGACATTGCTTCTTTTAACTTATGTTCTGTACAATCTGGTTTTCTTAATTCTTCGCGAAGAGCTTTGAATAGAATCGATTGGCTTTCACCAATAAGTTCTTCTGATTCGCGCATGTAGACAAATCCACGAGATAAGATATCAGGTCCTGCGAGTATCAATTTTTTATCGATATCGACCGTAGCTACTGCCAAAACTAAACCGTCTTGAGAGAGAATGCGACGATCACGTAAGACAACATTCCCAATATCGCCAATTCCACTTCCATCGACATAGACATCACTGGCATTGAATTCTCCGGCTCTTCTTGCGGTATCAGAGGTCAAAGCAAGCATGTCGCCATTTCCCATGATGAAACAATTTTCTTCTGGGACCCCAGTATCTTGTGCCAAGCGTGTATGGATTTTTAACATTCGAAATTCACCGTGGACAGGCATAAAAAATTTAGGCTTCATTAAACGAAGCATCAATTTTTGTTCTTCTTGGCCACCGTGTCCAGAGGTATGCACGTTGTTTAATTTTCCATGAATCACTTTTGCACCAGCAGCTAAAAGTAAGTTAATCAAATGATTGACACTAACTGTATTTCCTGGAATAGGTGAACTAGAAAAAATGACTGTATCGTCTGGATGTATCTGGATTTGGCGGTGCGTTCCATTGGCAATCCGACTTAGGGCAGCCATAGGTTCACCCTGAGAACCAGTACATAAAATCAAGGTTTCATTTGCTGGCAAGCGATTAATCTCACTAGCGTCAACAAATGTCCCATCAGGAACTTTGATATAGCCTAAACGCTGACCATTGGCAATGGCATTTTCCATACTGCGACCAAAAACCGCAATTTTACGGCCATTGGCAACCGCCGCATCTGCAGCTTGTTGTAAACGGAAAATATTTGAAGCAAAACTGGCAAAAATAATGCGACCTTCTACTTTTTCAAAGATTTTCTGGATTGAGGCACCAATTGTTTTTTCTGATTTGGTAAAGGTAGGAATTTCAGCGTTGGTACTATCAGATAAAAGACATAAAACGCCGTCTTCGCCAATTTTCGCCATTTTCTGTAAGTTCGGAGCTTCTCCACCTACTGGAGTTAAGTCAAACTTAAAGTCTCCCGTTGCTACGATATTGCCAGATGGTGTTTTGACAACAACGCCTAAAGTATCCGGAATACTGTGTGTAGTGCGGAAAAAGCTGACAGAAGTTTTACGAAATCGAATGACGGTATCTTCATTAATTTCATGAAGGTCAGCGTCACGTAATAACCCGTGTTCGTCTAATTTGTTTGTGATTAATGCTAAGGCTAAGGGCCCAGCATAAATTGGCACATTGGCTTCTTTTAATAAATACGGAATGCCGCCGATATGGTCTTCATGACCGTGAGTGATGACGAGTGCTTTTACTTTTTGGATATTTTGAACGATATAGCTGTAATCGGAAATAACATAGTCGATTCCAAGTAGTTCATCTTCTGGAAATTTGATCCCTGCATCGATCAAAATAATTTCGTCTTGGAATTGAACCCCATAACAGTTTTTTCCGATTTCGCCTAAACCACCAATAGCAAAAACACCAGTTTCATTATTTTTTAAAGAAACTTTCATACTAAAACTCCGTTAATTGGAAATCAGTATTTTCTTTTTCATAAGCTAGATGATTTCCCTCTAGTTCTTGAATATATTCAATATTATATGGGGTGTTTTGCTCTATTTGTTGACGACAAGCTACTTTATCGTCAGCTTCGATGTAGAGGCTTTGTGTTTGTTCTCTTTTTGGATTACGTACCTTTGTTTCTTGATAATAAACTTTAAAAATCATAGTTCTATCTCCTTTTCTTAACGGTCGATCAACGTGGGTTTCTTATTTTAACTAGTAGTAATGAAAAATAAAAAACCAATGGATCGCCTTTTTACTGGTAAATGCAGGTATTTAAAACTTTAGACAAAATGAAAAGCATAAAAAATTCGAGGTCTCCTCTCAAAAGTGACCAGGATGAAAAAGCAGTAGGAATTGCTATACTTTTTTCAGATGGTTGGATGAGAAAAAAGAGAAAGCCTCGTCTTTGCTTTCTTATTGTTAAAGAAAATAAATGTTTTTTGTTCACAGACCGATTTGAACTTTGAGTTTATTCTATCACATTCCCTTAAATAAGTATAGAAAGTAAGAAAACGAAAAGGGTTTCAATTGAGTTAATTTTAGAAAAATGCTAAATTTAAAGCAAATGAAGTCTCTGGATAACGTATGGTTTTTTTATCTCATATGTAAGAAAGTTGTAAAAAGAATATTTTTTTCAGAAAAATAAGCATAGAGAGTTTCAAATAAAAAAATCATGTGCTATATTAAGGGTAATTGCATATTTTAATTGATAGGTTAGGAGGAGATTAGTTGAAATTAATGTGGCAGTATACAGTGCGTAATAAAAAATTACTGTTTATTGATTTCATTTGTGTTTTTGGATTTATCTTAATTGAATTAGGGTTACCTACTTTATTAGGAGAGATGCTTGATAATGGTGTGGTAAAAAATGACGTTGCCTATATCAGACAGACAGGAATTTCCATGGTTATCTTAGTTGTTGTCGGAGTGGCCATGAATATTTCTTTAGGGTATTTTGTAACGCGGATTACCACCAATATGACAGCCGATATTCGCGATGATTTGTATCAACAAGTCCAAGAATATTCTCACAATGAATTTGAAAAAGTGGGCGTTTCATCATTAATTACGCGAGTGACAAATGATGCATATCAAATTATGTTGTTTATGCAAAATATTTTACGAACGGGATTTATGACGCCGATGATGTTTGGGGTCAGTCTTTTTATGGTTTTTAAAACGAGTGCAAAATTAGGTTTATATGTTTTAGGGGCATTGCCATTTCTGTTGTTGGGAATTGTCGCGATTGCTCGTTACTCAAAACCATTGTCAATCAAACAACAAAAAAACTTGGATAGAATTAATGCTATCCTACGAGAAAATTTATCCGGTTTACGAGTGGTCAGAGCTTTTGTTAATGAAGACTTTGAAGAAGATCGGTTTGAAGAAGTCAATGAAGCTTATGCGGATAGCTCTAAGCGTTTGTTTCGTTTAATGGCTTTTGCTCAACCAAGCTTTTTCTTTTTATTCAATATTGTGATGGCTCTAATCATTTGGTCAGGAAGTATCCAAATTGATGAGGGAACGTTACAAGTTGGAACATTGATTGCTGTCATTGAATACATTTTTCATGCCTTGTTCTCATTTATGATGTTTGCGACGATTTTTATGATGTATCCTAGAGCTTCCGTGTCAGCCAACCGAATTCAAGAGGCCTTAGAAATAGAACCAATTATTAAAGGAAATACGGAAGAAGTTGTGGAAACTTCTGAAAAAGGAACGCTTGAATTTAAAGACGTGACATTTGCTTATCCAGGCCATTCCCAATCACCGGTCATAAGAGATATTAGTTTTACTGCAAAACCTGGTGAAACTGTTGCCTTTATCGGGAGTACTGGAAGTGGGAAATCGACGTTGATTCAATTGATACCGCGCTTTTTTGATGTAACCAAAGGACAAGTTCTGGTTGATGGGAAAGATGTTCGTGACTACCCATTGGATCAGCTTCGAAGTAAAATCGGGTATATTCCCCAAAAAGCAATCTTATTTTCAGGGACTATCGCCGATAATTTACGTTACGGAAAAGAAGACGCTGATGTGAAAGATATGGAACGCGCCTCCCAAATCGCTCAGGCAGAGGAATTTATTTCTGAATTACCAGAAGGCTTTGACACCCATGTTTCTGAAGGTGGAACAAACTTTTCTGGGGGACAAAAGCAACGTCTAGCTATTGCACGGGCAATCATTAGGGACCCAGAAATTTTTATCTTTGATGATAGTTTTTCAGCTCTTGATTATGCCACAGATGCAAAATTGCGTGATCGGTTAGAAAAAGAAACCACACATTCCACTACTTTGATTGTTGCACAGCGGGTAAGTACGATTATGAATGCGGACAAGATTATTGTATTAAACGAAGGAAATGTGGTTGGTACAGGTACACACCGAGAATTGTTGCGCCAGTGTTCAGTTTATTATGACATTGCGGCTTCACAATTAACGAAGGAGGAATTAGCACTATGAGATCTTTTTCTTCTTTAATGCAATTAGGTAGGTATATAAAAAAATATAAAACAAAATTCACACTAGTTATTTTATTTACCGTTGCTACGGTGGCTTTTAACGCGATTTTACCTTACGTGACTGGTTTACCAACGACTGAAATTGCTAAAAATATTGCTGCTGGTGACCCTTTGAATTTTTCTTATATTAAAAAGACTGTCATTTGGATTTTGCTTGTAGGTGTTGGTTATGCAGTTTCACAGTTAGTATCTGGTTTATTAGTAGCTGATGCTGTTCAAGCAGCTATGAAAGATTTACGTCGAGATATTGACCAAAAAATCAATCGTCTTCCTGTTTCTTATTTTGATTCCAATCAACAAGGAAACATTTTGTCTCGGGTGACAAACGATGTTGATGCTATTTCTAATGCTATGCAGCAAGCTTTGGTAGGCTTGATCAACGCAGTCTTAAGTTTGGCAATGGCCATTGCGATGATGTTTTATATCAATGTAAAAATGGCCTTATTGGCAATGATTATGATTCCAGCCACTTTTTTGATTACCCGTTTTATCATTTCGAAGTCCCAAAAATATTTTAATGCTATGCAAAACGCGTTAGGGGATATGAACGGTTATGTACAAGAAAATATGACTGGGTTTAATGTAATTAAAGCTTTTGGGCGTGAAAAACAATCCATGGAAGACTTTA
>DXDB01000072.1 GCA_019115705.1 Candidatus Tetragenococcus pullicola
CTTCATCAACGTAAATTAGAGTTGCTTAAGGAACAGAAAAAAGGCTTCTTACAGAAAATGTTTGTTTAGGGTCTATAATTATATAATAACCCCTAATAAACGCTATAAAAACAGCCCTTATAATCTTAAGAGTAGATTATAGGGGCTGTTTTTTTTGTTTAGTGGTACAATAGATAATGTATAGAGTATAATTATATTTGAGGAGATACAAATGAAAAAAAGAATTACTATATTTTCGGTTCTGTTGCAAAGTTTTAAATCTACTATCAAATAAGGTAGAATAATAGAAAAAGATAGCAGGAGGAATGACGATGAATGAAGATTATAATGAAGACCGCTATAGCGAAGAAAATTTATTAGAAAGTAATTTTCCCAACTTAAATAAAAATTCTTCCCAATTTCAAGAAAAACTAGAAGATGTTCATGAAATAGAGAACGCCTTAAAAACCTTAATGACCTTGTGTGGACAAGACGAAAAAAATCCTGATTTAGATAAAACACCGTTTAGAGTAGTCAAAGCTTTTCTAGAATATACGACAGGTTACAGGGAAGACCCAGCTTCTCATTTAGAAAAAACCTTTGATATTACCCAAAATGATCCGATTATTGTGAAAGATATAGAATTTTATTCCATGTGTGAACACCATTTTGCTCCTTTTTTTGGAGTGGCTCATGTGGCTTACATTCCTAATAAAAAAGTAACAGGATTATCTAAAATTGCTCGAGTAGTAGAAGGTTACGCCAGACGTTTTCAAGTGCAAGAAAGATTGACCAATCAAATTGCCGATGCTATTGAGTCAGTTTTAGAATCACGTGGTGTAATGGTGGCGATTGAAGCGAAACATTTATGCGTTTCAAGTCGCGGGGCAAAAAAAGAAGAAGCGAAAACTTTTACCCTAGTAAGCCGGGGTGTCTATCGGGACAATCCTGCGTTACGTTCAGAGTTTATGATGGCCATTAAGTGAGGAGGTAGGGAAGTTGATTAATAAAGTTGTCTTTATTACAGGAGGAACAAGAGGAATTGGGAGACAAATAGCCCTTATTTTTGCGAAAGCTGGGTATCAACTTGCCTTAAATTATCACCATAATCAAAAAATAGCCCAAGAATTTCAGCAAGAATTAATGACTTCTTTTTCCACCACTGTCCGCCTTTATCCAGGAGATATTGGAAGGGAAGAGGAAGTAGTGAACATGACTGAAAAAATTTATCAAGATTTTGGTCAGTTAGATATTCTAATTTTAAATGCTGGTCCATTTATTCATGAAGAAATTAAATTAAAAGACTATACCACGGATCAATGGCTGCACATGATGAATACTAATTTAAATAGTTTCTTCTATTTAATGAAGGCAATTCTTCCACATATGGAAAGGCAAAACTGGGGACGGATTGTTACGTTAGGTTACGATCAAATTGAACGAGTGACTGGTTGGCCTCAAAGAGGAGCATACAGTGCAGCAAAAACAGGGGTGGCAGCTGCCGTTAGAACTCTAGCAGTGGAAGAAAAAGAATTTAATATTACAGTAAATATGGTTTGCCCCGGAGATATTAAAGCCCAGTGGAAAGAAGCAAGCATTGAAGAAGCTGAAAAGGAACAATTAAGTGAACAGGCAAAAAAAGAAAAATTCATTGAAGGTACTAGAAAAGAAAAATTTCTTGAAGAAGTCAAAAAGGAAAAGGCCCCTGAAGAAGCTGAACAGGAAAAATCCGTTGAAAAAACTGAAAAACTCAACAAAGTAAAAAGAACCGACACTATCTCAAGTGCTTTTGAAAATGCCAACTCTAAAAGAAAAGCCACGGGTGAAGATGTGGCGCAGACGATTTACTTTCTCTGTCAAGATAGTGCTGAATATTTAACAGGGAATATTTTAAATCTAGCTGGAGGAGAAAATATTATTGCTCGAAAAATGACTGAAAAATAGCCTTATTTTTGATCGAATTTTTCCTCTTTAGAAGACACTTGAGTTTTGGTATAATCAAGGTAACATGGTGTTTAACTTTTGAGAGCGTAAAATAGTTTGTGTAAATTAGGGTATTGAAAAAGGAAGACCTTATTCGTATGATTAAAGCGACTAAACCAAATCAAACGGAGGTCTTACCTATGAATCAGTTTAACAAAGAAATCGCTCAAGCACTACTAGAAAATACCAATTTAACAGAAGTTTTTCGCAATCAACTTGAAAGTACAATGAATTCTCTTTTAGAAAGCGAACTTACTGCTATTTTAGGATATGATCCTTATGTGCGCTTTAATAACGGAAACTATCACAATGGCGATTACACCAGACGACTAGACACACAGTTTGGTCAAATCAATGTCCGTGTCCCTAGGGACAGAAAAGGAGAGTTTCATCAATCGTTGATTCCTCCATACACTCATCGTATTGATAGTTTAGAAACAACCATCATTCAGCTCTATGAAAAAGGCATTACCACTAGAGAAATTGCTGATTTAATTGAAAAAATGTATGGCTCACATTATAGTCCAACTACTATTTCTAACATCACCAAAATGGTGGACGAACAAGTGACTGCTTTTCATTCTCGTCCTATTTTTCATTCGCAATATGTTTGTCTATTTCTAGACGCGACGTATATTCCGTTAAGACGTGATGCTGTTCAAAAAGAAGCAGTACACATTGCCTTAGGAATTACTTCTTCTGGTGAGAAAGAAATTTTGGACTATCTTATTGCCCCACAGGAATCAGATATTGCATGGTCAGAGTTGCTAGGTAGTCTTGTTTCTCGGGGCTTAACTGACGTCCAACTCATTGTTGCCGATGGCATGACTGCTATTCAAAATACCTGCGAAAGAAATTACCCTCAGGCAAAATTTCAACGTTGCCTAGTGCACATTAATCGAAACATTATGGGAAAAGTTCGTATTTCTGATCGTCAAGAAGTAGCCAGTGATTTCAAAAAAATTCATCACGCCAGTACTACTCAAGAAGGTAAAGAAATGATTCAAACTTTTATTGACAAGTGGCAGAAACGTTATCCCAGGATGACCCATTCTCTTCAAGAGACCGAAAATCTCTTGACCTTCACTCAATTTCCTAAAGCAATTCGAGGTACTATCTATTCCACTAATATTATTGAATCGTTCAATAAACAGTTGAAAAGAAAAACCAAAGTTAAGGAACAATTTCCTAACGAAGAAGCCCTTGACCGTTTTCTTGTTACACAAATGGTCGCATACAATAATAAAAAAGCTGGTAGAGCACACAAAGGTTTCAAACAATGCCAAGACACATTGGATTCAATGTTTTAAGCGACTAATCAAACTGAATAAGGCTTAATTAATAAATTTAC
>DXDB01000073.1 GCA_019115705.1 Candidatus Tetragenococcus pullicola
GCATCAAACAAGTGGCAATCTAGCAAAAAAATTGAAATCCAGATAGCTGATTTAAAGCAAGAAGTGGTTCTTGAATAAATGAAAAAAGAGCAGAAACAGTAGTTGCATTCTGCTCTTTTGCTAAGTTTTTCCAATAACTAAATGAAAGAAGAGGCGATGATAAGATGAAAACAGAAAAGTTCTTTTGGGGAAATTCTGTCTCAAGCATGCAAACAGAAGGCGGCTGGAATGAAGATGGGAAAAGTTTATCCGTGTATGATGTTCGTCCTGCAAGTGAACATGCGAGCGACTGGCATGTGGCCAATGATAATTACCATCATTATGAAGAAGATATGGATCTTATGAAGGATTTAGGCATGAATATGTATCGCTTTCAAATTTCTTGGTCTCGCGTCGTGAAAAATGGCGATGGTGACTTTAATGAAGCAGGTATTGCTTATTATGATCACTTTATCGACGCTTTGTTAGCTAGAGGCATTGAGCCAATGATATGTCTTTATCATTTTGATATGCCCTTACATCTAGCCAAGGAATATAACGGGTTTGTTAGTAAGAAAGTAATGCAAGCTTTTATTCGTTTTGGCAAAGAAATGGTCGATCGGTTTGGTGATAAAGTGAAGTATTGGATTACTTTTAATGAACAAAATCTTTACCATACACCCGATGCTTTTACCTATGCCGGCTATCTTGAAGGGGAAAAAAGTGCGGATGAACTCTATCAAATTTCTCATAACGTGATGGTTGCTCATGCCGCGATTACTAATTATATTCATGAAAAAACTGACGCTAAAATTGGTGGTATGTTAGCCTATAGTGAAGTATACCCAGCAACTTGTGCACCAGAAGACATCTTAGCTGCGCGTAAATGGGATGAGTTCATGAATTATAATTTGATGGAAGCTTTTGTTAACGGGCGATATTCACATGAAGTAACAACTTATATAAAAAATACTGGGATTAATTGCCAAGTGTTGCCCGGCGAATTAGACACAATCTCGGCGATGACAAGCGACTTTTTAGCCTTCAGCTACTATGCTTCAACGACGGTCAATTCTAAAAAAATTCCAACTGGCACCGTTCCAAACTATTATTTGGCTTATGGCGGTCAAAACAATCCCTACATTGATACAACGGAGTGGAATTGGCAAATCGATCCACTTGGTTTTCGAGATATCATGAATAAAATGTATCAACGCTACCAGCTTCCTATTTTTCCAATTGAAAATGGCATTGGCGTAAAAGAAGAATGGGATGGGAAAAATCCCATAGAAGACGATTATCGCATTGACTATCATAAAGAACACTTGAAGGCGATGTATCAAGCAATGTATATTGATGGCGTAGAAACGCTGGGTTATCTTGGTTGGGGGTTGATCGATATATTAAGCTCGCAAGCTGATATGCGTAAACGCTATGGACTCGTCTATGTCAATCGGACCAATCATGACTTACGCGATATGAAACGAGTGCCTAAAAAAAGTTATCATTGGTTTAAAAAGGTCATTCAAACAGATGGCGCCGATTTAAAAGAACCAATTAAAAGAGAAGTAAGAAAATATACAAAATAAGAAAATCAGCTATTTCCTGGAATAAAGGAAGTAGCTGATTTTTGTGTTTTAAGAAAGTTCCTTTATTTCAATGACAAAATCTCTTCTTTTTGTGACCAAGGGATAAGATCAATGTTCATATCATTTGAAGCAATCAAAGAATTAACGGGAATTTTATTTTTAGTATCATTGCCAATAATGACATATCGTACAGAGATTTTCGGCTTATGTAATCCTTTTTTTAAATCATCTGAGATATATTGTTGAGCAGCTACATCACTAAAAGTTGGATTATTCAATAGTTTAAAAAGTGTTTGTGGCCTTTTTTTGGTTGCTCCTAAACTATAATCTACTGAATGTATAATTCCTGATGCACCAGTTAGTTTAGGCTTTTCAGTTCCACCAAAATCATTTTCAAAGAAAAAATCAAAAACTTCTTCTTGAAAAATACCCACTGTATTTTCTTTTATCGTAAAAAGCATGTCGTAAACACTTAAAAGCCCTTGGATCAGATTTAATTTCTTTTGTGGAAATTGACTTTTTGATTTGGCGACGGTATAGATTGTTTCATTTTCTAAATATAGTTGATAATTCTTTAAAATATCCATGAGAATTTTATTTCTAGTAATGGTCTTATAGTCTAAGCCCATCATGGATAATTCATCCAAAGTGACACCATCATCAGATAGTTTTATTTGTCCATCTTTTGTCAATTCAACATAAATAGCAATCCGATCGTTTAAGTGGTTAGTAAATGGAGTCACGATTTCACTAGCTTGTTTGAGTTGCTTGATTGTAACGTTAGTTTTATAAAATTCCAACATGCTATTCATGAGATCTTGCATTTCTAAAGCCTTTTGTTTATCATGCATCGTGTACTCCTCCTAGCTTAAATAATGGGAAAATTTACATTTGTTGTATCAACATTATTATACAACAAAAAGATGATAAGGCTATCATGAAGTACATTAATAATTTTTTCATCATTAATTTCGGACAACGGTATTGCCCAACGCCCATTGTTATGCCTTTCATCAAAAATATGAACATGAGGTGTTTCTATTAAAAAGCCATCTTTTGAGTCATGAGCTGGACCTGTCATATCCAAGCGTACTATTGGTCCAAATTTTAAGGAGCTCATTTGATAGCTTAATGAATTTTCTCGTACGTGTCCTTTTCGATTGATTAATAATTTAAAAATTAAATCAGGATCTTCCTTAGAAACAATATCATGAAAATTTTGGGTACCATAATCAGGAAATTCAAAGTTCGTTTTTTTTTTGAAAAATTTTATAATTTTCAGTAACATGTCATATTTTGTATTATCCATCTCATATCTCATTTCTATAAATGTTTTACTTTTTTAGAAGAAGTGAAACTTACTTTTTATCTACAAGAACATACATTCCTTAATGCGTTTTATTATACTATAGTTATTTTTAAAAGCAATAATAAATTAAAAACGTAGCATATAGTGTAAATACGTTAAATAAAAGAATTAGTTCATAATAATTAAGTATTTAGGAAACAAGCTGAAATAAGTTTTCAAAATTAGCATTAGAAAAAGATCGATCCGATAAGCGGAAAAGCGACTTATATTTAAGTGGAGAACTAGGCTCTTCACCAAGCTACTTTGCTTATCAAGCCCTTAACAAAGAACTAAAAGAGATGATCGATAAGGAGACGAATTAACTTGTGTTTAAAGCTATGAAAAGATCAACCTTAACATTCAGTCTTTAAGCATCCAACAAAGGTGCGGTTACTTTTTTTCTAGCAGCAACCAAATTAACAGTAATAAGACGAACAATAGCATGAGGATATTGTTGTTCCACTGATTTTAAATCAGTGGATACCGGCAAATTTTTTTCATCATAGAGCATTAATTCTAATGCCTCGGCGCCTCGATCAAGTGCTTGGTACATTCCAATTTCTTCTGAAATGGCACTAGGCACGTCTGGAAAAGTGACTGTATATTGGCCTGGACTATTCTCGCTATCATCTAGTACAGCAGGGTAGGTAACAACGTGTTTTTCTGGCATAGTTATTCCTCCGTATAATTTTTTTAAAAGCCAAGAAAGTTGCGTGACAAATGTCCTGTTTTGAGGAATAGAACTTTTTCAAAACATAGGCGTCTACTTAGTAATTTCTCTAGAGGTTTAGAACTGTTACGCAACATCTTCTTTGATTGTTGTATGCGTATTCTAATTAGATATCAAGTAGCAAAATTTTTGCGAAAATAGTAGCATTTAATTTTCAGGATTTTAGATTAACTCGTCACCATTGTGGTACCATAAAAGAAAGCCATAAGGATACCACCCTAAACAAGAAAGTCGAGTGATGGAAATGACGAAAAAATTTGTGTTAGCGCCAGATTCCTTTAAAGAAAGCATGACTGCCCAAGAAGCTTGTCAGGCGATGGAAAAAGGGATTCGAAAAATAGATAAAAACGCG
This sequence comes from Candidatus Tetragenococcus pullicola, assembly GCA_019115705.1. Lineage (GTDB taxonomy): Bacteria > Bacillota > Bacilli > Lactobacillales > Enterococcaceae > Tetragenococcus > Tetragenococcus pullicola. The sequence continues at coordinate 3,999 of DXDB01000073.1, forward strand.
AGCATCACAAAAGTTCCCATGGCTGATGGAGGCGAGGGAACAGTGGATGCTTTGATTGATGCAACAGATGGTGAAAAAGTGACGGTCACCATTTCAGGTCCATTTCCCGAGCAAAAAGTAACCACTTATTATGGCCTACTTGGTGATAAAAAGACCGCCGTGATCGAAATGGCTAAAGCAAATGGCGTCGATCTTGTTCAACCCAAAGACAGAAATCCCCTGCTCACGTCGACGTATGGTACCGGAGAAATGATCAAACACGCTCTTAATCAAAACGTTGAAAAAATCATTATTGGACTTGGCGGCAGTGTGACCAATGATGGTGGCGCCGGCATGGCTCAGGCGCTTGGTGTTCGTTTCTTAGATAAAGACCAGAAAGACCTTCCTTTTGGTGGCGGTGCTTTAGGCAATCTAGCTAGCATTAATCAATCGAATCTTGACCAACGAATTCTTACAACAGAAATTTTAATCGCAAGCGATGTGAACAACCCCTTGACTGGTCCCGATGGTGCATCGCATGTCTTTGGTCCGCAAAAAGGTGCAACGCAAGAAATGATTGAGCAACTCGATAAGAATTTGACGCATTATGCTGCCGTTATAAAAAAAGAATGCGATATTGACATTGAAAAAACGCCAGGAGCAGGAGCGGCTGGCGGTCTCGGCGCAGGGCTTTTAGCTTTTACAAAAGCCAACTTGCGACCAGGAATTGATAGCGTCGTTGAAGTAACTCATTTAGAAGCAGCCATTCAAAAAGCAGATATTGTTTTTACCGGTGAAGGTGGTCTGAATTTTCAAACAAAATTTGGCAAAGTGCCTTATGGTGTTGCCCAAATAGCCAAAAAATATCACAAGCCGGTCATCGCCTGTGCTGGTTCGATTGGACAAGAGATAGAGTCGCTTTATGAGGACGGAATCACCGCTGTTTTTGGAATCCTTACTCAAGCTGAACCTTTGGAAAAAGCCTTGGAAAAGGGCCCTGAAAATCTCGAAAGAACCGTTGAAAATATTGTCAGACTTTTGAATCTATCCTAAAGAAAATCAATCCTTCTATTTATTTAATGTTCCTTATATGGAAAGCATACCATCAATTCTTATGGCCACGGTTTGATCCGTGGCCGTTGTTTTTGGAAACTTATGTCCACGGATTAAATCGTGGCCGTTGCTTTTGGAAACTTATGTCCAAGAACGTCTAATTGGCCAAGGAAACTGAAATCTCATGTCCAAGAACGGCTAATTGGCCATGCGAACCCGATTCCTATGTCCAAAAACAGCCGTCCCTTCTTCATTCGTCAATTTTCTTGTGCATATACAAAGTCGTGTCGCGATAATCATAGGAAATTTTTGAAAAAGCCATTAATTGTCCTTCTCGTAGGTAGCTATCATCACGTACGGCTAATGTTGGCATCCCTTTATCAAGGTGGAAAAATTGCGCTTGGTCAGAAGTTAATAAATCGCAACGAATAAATTTGTCGATAAAGCTGACTTTCAATTTTTTCTCTTTGGCCAAATAGTCAAACATAGAGCCATACAACGCAGCTTCGGGAATGTCGCCGACGATTTCAGGAATATAATAGGAGCGTTCAATTAAATAAGGCTTATCCAAAAGACTGCGGTAACGGAGAATTTCAATAAATTTTTGATCCGTTGAAAATTCTTGATTTCCAGGAAAAAAGTCGAGTTCATCTAGTGAAACGAGTCGTTGCTTGGCTGTTACGGTTTGAATTTTTTTACCATCCATAGCTAAATCTTCACGATAACCCAAATTGCTATGTAAAGCAGAAGTTCCCTGATATTGGGGATCGTGGATGTAGGAACCGCGACCTTGGATTTTGTAAATATAGCCCAACTTACTCAACTTATTTAAAGCTTCTCGCAAGGAATAACGTGAAACCTGATAATGATTGAGCATCTTGTTTTCACTGGGTAATTTCCCCTCTTTATTTGCAAGTTCACCCTGTTTACTTCGTTTAATTAAATCTTCTGCTAAAGATTCGATGTTCCATTTTTGTGTCATTTTTTCATCGAACTCCTTTTTTCTTTACTTCCATTGTACCCTACAAAAGAAAACACAGCCATCCAAATTTCGAATAGCTGTGAGTTGTCTTGATTTTATTTTGCAGCAGCTTGTTCATTGGTGTAAAGCTTTTTATCGTACATTTTGATAAATGGCCACCAAATCAAGAAAGCAACTAAGGCACAAACAATCGCTAAGACAAAGGCTTTCCAGTCACCACCTGAGCCGATAAAGGCAGACAATCCAACAGGGGTTGGCCAAGCTGGTTGGGCAATGGGTGGCTTAACCATTCCTAAGTTGATAGCAAAGTAAGCCACCGACATGGAAGCCATTGGTGCTAAGAAGAAGGGAATCGCTGTATAAGGATTATAGACAACGGGCATCCCGAATAAAATCGGTTCATTAATATTGAAAATGGATGGAACAATGGCCGCTTTTCCAAGCGCACTCAATTGGGCTGATTTAGCAAAGAAAGTAATAAAGATGACCATACCCAATGTTGCACCAGAACCACCGATTGTTACAAAACTATTGTTAAATTCACCGGCAAAAGCAATGTTAGCGCCCCCTTGGTTTTGCACCATGTTCGATAACACGATGGGCGTCAAAAAGGAAGTCACAATTGTCGCACCATGAATTCCCACAATCCAAAGGGCATGCATGAAGAAGTAAACGACTAACAATCCGACCCAACTACTCGATAACTTAGTAACAAAACTAAAAGGTATGGCGACGATTTTGAAAATGTCTGTTCCAAAGGCCATTAAAACACCTGTGATGACAATAACCGAAAGAGCAATCAAAGCGGTCGGAATCAAAGCAGTAAAAGAGTTAGAAACACCAGTTGGTACTGACTCTGGCATTTTAATGTAAATATTTTTCTTGACACAAAAAGTGTAAATTTTCACGGCTAAAATAGCCATGATGATCGCTGTAAAGATCCCCGTGGTTCCTAAACGAGTCACGCCACCAGCCATTTCCCAACCGTCGATGATTTTTTGATCATCAGAAATCACATTGACCAAAGTAGCCATTCCATCTTCAAAGACTAGTTGTGGCAAGCACATGAAGTAAGCCATCATCGATAATAAAGCGCCATTTACCGGACTTAAATTTAGTTTTTCCTCTTGCGCCTGGATCTTAGTATATTCATAACCAAACACAATACAAAAGTATAAGGCTAAAATCCCCATCGTTGCAGTGTTAGCCAACATATAAAGACTTTCAATGCGGTCAAAGGAAACACTCCAAATCCCTTCTAATGCAGGAAAACTTTGTGGCAACACACTAATAATCAAAAACATCGAGCCGACAATGGTGAATGGAATGGAAGCCATCCCAGCGGCCATAACTCCACGTACAATTCGAAATTGCGAAATTTTTCCCATCGGTCCCATGAGGTAACGTTCTAGAAATTGAAACATTTTATTATTTTCTGAATCCATTTTATTTTCCTCCTTTGGTTTCAAACGTTTGCAAATAAGTCAAATATTTGTCACGATCATTTTCAATAAGCCAAGCCTTACGTTCCAGATAGACACAAATCAAACTACCGACACCTAAGACCCCAAGCAGTAAACTTCGTCCAGCCGCATTCATAAAAGGGAAGAACCACGCTTGTTTTCCTAACAAAATAAAAATAATACCGCAAATAGTTATACTCAGTTGTATCCAATAGCCAATTTTAGTAATAGTCAGTTGATTCGTTGGCTGCCAATACTTTTTCGTTTGTTCAATGATAATGGCGCTATCTACGACTAAAAGAAAAAGTGGCACCATTGCCGCAATGGTCCAATTTGCCAAACTAACCAATAGCCAATAGAGGTTGGTAAAGAAAAAAAGGGACGTAGCATATCGAAAAATCAAAAAACGGTTAAAGCGCATGCTCTTTTGTGATTGCTCTTCTCTTTGTGAAATGACTGTTGCCTCCTTTCAGAAACACTTTTTGTTAACTTGTTCGAACAAGTTTATTTTAACAAGAATTTATTTTAAAGGCAAGCGATTACATAAGAAAACTGTTAAAAACTTGATCGTCATCAAGTTTTTTTCGCCTATTTGGCATATAATAAAAGAAAGGAAACGAAAAGAGGAGAACCATGCATTCAACCCAACATAAATGTGTCACCTTAGTCCCAATCTTTAACCATTTGAATCCCGAACAGCTTGATGAAGTCATGGCCGTCGCACATGCTACGACTTATGAAAAAGGCGAAATGATTTACCGAGCCGATGAGTCTTCTGATTCTTTGTATATTGTTAGTCAGGGGAAAATCCGCATTTATCGCCTGGCAGAGTCTGGCAAAGAGCAATTAGTTCGTCTTTTAAACCCAGGAGATTTTACCGGCGAAATGGCCTTATTTAATGAAACCACTCATGAATCCTATGCCGAAGCGATGGTAGCGACCAAAGTCTGTCAAATAAGACGCCAAGACTTACAGACACTTCTAGTCAAATTCCCCACAATTTCTCTAAAAATCATGCAAGAAATGTCCAGTCGCATCGAAGCCAGTGAAAAACAAGCCACCTGGGTTTCAACTGAAAGCGTCGAAGCCCGTCTTGCCTCCTTTATCGCCGAAAATATCGAAGAAAAAAACGGCCAACAAACCGTCACTTTGCCCATGACAAAAAAAGATTTAGCATCTTATCTAGGTACAACCCCTGAAACCATCAGCCGTAAATTTAGCGAATTTGAAGAAAAAGGACTCATCAAGCAAAAACCCAAAAAAGTAATTGAAGTCTTGAATTTAGATGAACTGTTATTACTATAAAAAAAAGGACGATTTAGTTATCGTCCTTTTAAAAACGAGAAGTAGATGTCATCTTACTCGTCCTTCTTCTTTTTCTGATTGTCCATACCAGCACCAATCGCTACACCAATAGAGATTCCAAGGGCGATACCAATAGCCAAATTATCAAATAACAAACCAAAAGCTACTCCCAAAGAAACACCCAGTGCGATACCAACTCCCAAATTCGAATTTTCTTCTGGCTTTTTGTCCTTCTTATTGTCTTTATTCGAATCACTCATAAACAATCTCCCCTTTATTTTTAGTTTAACAGAAAAGTAGAGAGAGTCTATTGATATACCTTAAACGACAGTTATTGTATGTAATTGATGAAAGCCGTAGAGGAGCAGATGGCAATCGAGTGTTAAATAGAAGCCGACGAAAGTAACCCTAGAGAAGTCGCTCTCGAATAGAAGAATGGAAAAGTAATCATGGAGAGGTCGTTCTCAAATAGAAGAATGGGAAAGTAATCATGGAGAGGTCGCTCTCAAATAGAAGAATGGGAAAGTAATCATTGAGAAGTCGTTCTCGAATAGAAGAATAAGAAAGTAATCAATGAGAAGCGGTTCTCGAATAGAAGAATAGGAAAGTAATCATGGAGAGAGCGCTCTTGAATAGAAGCCAGTGAAAGTAACCTTGGAAAGAGCGTGGAATAGGAAGTTACTGTTGTTCATTGTTTATTAGAGAAGGATATCTTCAAAAAAGCTAAAAGTCTGATATCTTCCTTTTATATGGGATTGTCAATGGTACAGAGCTAATCACACAGAAGAATAATAACCGGCTTATCCTCTCTACCGCTAACTGCACAAAAGTGGAAGAATCGCCGTTTACAAAACCTTTTTAATTCGAATATCGACTATGTCCGAATCTGTTTTAGCTTTTATTCATTTGACGGCATACAAAAAACTTGCTATAATCTAAGCGTAGATAAGAGCGTGAAGGGATCACACTCCTATGAAATTGCTTCGGCAATGGTTTTGAGGTTTGACTTTAAGGATTACTCCTTAAAGTCTTTTATTTTATTCCCGATCTCTAACAATAAATTGATTATTGTTAAGATCGTCATAATGTCTTTCAACATTATAATTACGAACGTACCCTTTCCCATTCCACTGTTTATTCATTGGCAAACCTCCTAGCAACCAACGTTTCAAATTAATGTTGATTCGTTGTAGGGGATACACCAAAGCTTAACAATACTACGCTTAGATTATAGCAAGTACAATAGGACTAGCTTTTAGTTGAAGCCAGTTACTAATAATAATTATACGAAAACAAGTTCGAATTGTAAAGAATAATATGCAAAAAATGCATTTTTATTTGACTGTATAGAAAAAACTTGCTATAATCTAAGCGTAGATAAGAGTGTGAGGGGTTCACACTCCTATGAAATTGCTTCGGCAATGGATTTGGGTTAGACTTTAAGGATTACTCCTTAAAGTCTTTTATTTTATTCCCGATCTCTAACAATAAATTGATTATTGTTAAGATCGTCATAATGTCTTTCAACATTATAATTACGAACATACCCTTTCCCGTTCCGCTGTATATTTATTGACAGAACTCCTAACAACCAACGTTTCAAATTGAAGTTGATTCGTTGGAGGAGATACACCAGAGAAAGCGGCCAAAAGAAAAAGTATTGTCCATATCTGTCATATGAGAGAGTCTTTTTACTCGGTAAAATAAATCATGACCACCCGTCAAACGGGTGGTTTGCTCTGGGGCTATAAGCCCCTGTTACTAGCCAGCGTCTCAAGGCGCTGGCTTTCACAGTTTGTTCAAGCCACATTGGTTTTGTCACTTTTGCCGTCTCTA
>DXDB01000074.1 GCA_019115705.1 Candidatus Tetragenococcus pullicola
TGAGGTGGCAGAGGGCAGGTTTTTTTGTTTCTTTTTTCTCGTAAAAAAAAGAAAGGTCTTAAAGGTTTTATGGTTTTGGTCGGCACTGCCGACAGCCTCGCAGAGCACACACTTTATGAATATAAAGTATAATGTGTTATACTTTACATGGAAGTTGCGCCGATTTGTCATGACAAATTTTCTCGAAAGCGAGGTCGAAAATAAATGAGTTTTGCAGTAGTCCGTATGCAGAAAATGAAGTCACATGATCTGAAAGGAATTCAATTTCATAATCAGAGAGAGCGTGAAAGTAAAACGAATGATGACATTGATCCAGATCGTACTCATGAAAATTATGATTTGGTGAATGATGAGCCGATCGATTATAACGAGCGAGTAAAAGAAATTATTGAATCCCAAAAAGTTGGGACGAGAAAAACAAGAAAAGATGCTGTACTCGTAAATGAATTACTTGTCACGTCTGATCAGTATTTTTTTGAGCGATTAGAGCCTGATGAACAGAAACGATTTTTCGAGGAAAGTTATAAATTATTTGCTGATCGATATGGAAAACAAAATATTGCGTATGCGACTGTTCATGTTGACGAAAAAACTCCTCATATGCATTTAGGTGTCGTGCCAATGCGTGATGGAAAATTGCAAGGAAAAAATGTATTTAATCGTCAAGAATTGTTGTGGCTGCAAGACAAGTTTCCAGAGCATATGCAGAAACTTGGATTTGATTTACAACGTGGGGAAAAAGGCTCGAATCGGGAGCATATTGAAACGAGTAAATTTAAAAAACAAACGTTAGAAAAAGAGATTGATCTTTTAGAGAACAAATTGAAAAATAAAAAAAGTGAGTTGGCGATTTTATCTGAAGAAGTTTCAGGCGAATTTAAGATTCCAGTGAAAAGAGAAAAGAAGAGCGTTGAAGTTCCGACAGGGAAACGAAATCTTTTGGGGATCGAGCAAAAGAAAACGGTTATGAAATCAACGGGGAATGTAATTTTAAAAGACGAAGTGTTTCAAGATTTGAAGCAAAAAGTAAAAGCAGGCGCAGTTTTGCAAACGAGAGTGGATCAGTTGCTGAATACTGATTACGCCAAAGAGAATCAATCGTTGAAAAAAGAAGTGAAAGAGTTGCGATCTACAAATAAATCTTTATCCGAAGAAAACGGTCGTTTAAAGAGTACAGTGGAGCATCTAACGAATGAGATCGAAAGTTTATATGTATTGACGAAAGACTTTTTAAAAGCCCGTACAAACGATTTAGAGAGTTTTAAGGAGTTATTCGGGGTATTTGTAGGTAAAGTGAAAGAAAAAGCGCCTAGAGGGCTTTTCGTGCGTCAGCATGAGCGATCAGAAGAAAAGAAGAATACTTTTTCGCTTCAAGATGTTTTGCAGCGTGATCGAGAACTTCGTGAGCAAAGAAAAGCAAAGAGAAAAAATCGCATGATTTGGAGCGATAAGAAAAGGCACTCGAATGAGTGCCTTTTTTGCGTTTTGAGCGTAGCGAAAAACGAGTTCTTTCTTATCTTGATACATATAGAAATAACGTCATTTTTATTTTAGTTGCTGAAAGGTGCGTTGAAGTGTTGGTATGTATGTGTTTTAAAGTATTGAAAACCCTTAAAATTGGTTGCACAGAAAAACCCCATCTGTTAAAGTTATAAGTGACCAAACAAATAACTAAATAGATGGGGGTTTCTTTTAATATTATGTGTCCTAATAGTAGCATTTATTCAGATGAAAAATCAAGGGTTTTAGTGGACAAGACAAAAAGTGGAAAAGTGAGACCATGGAGAGAAAAGAAAATCGCTAATGTTGATTACTTTGAACTTCTGCATATTCTTGAATTTAAAAAGGCTGAAAGAGTAAAAGATTGTGCTGAAATATTAGAGTATAAACAAAATCGTGAAACAGGCGAAAGAAAGTTGTATCGAGTGTGGTTTTGTAAATCCAGGCTTTGTCCAATGTGCAACTGGAGGAGAGCAATGAAACATGGCATTCAGTCACAAAAGGTTGTTGCTGAAGTTATTAAACAAAAGCCAACAGTTCGTTGGTTGTTTCTCACATTAACAGTTAAAAATGTTTATGATGGCGAAGAATTAAATAAGAGTTTGTCAGATATGGCTCAAGGATTTCGCCGAATGATGCAATATAAAAAAATTAATAAAAATCTTGTTGGTTTTATGCGTGCAACGGAAGTGACAATAAATAATAAAGATAATTCTTAATATTTGATAGTTCATAAATACTCTGTGAACGTTTGGCTTCTGGATTTTTAACAAAGTGTGCCTCGTCTACCACAAGCATATTCAATTCTTTAATAAGATTTTTATCAAAATTACGAGTGTGTTCAAAAGTAGTAATAAGAATTCCTTTCTTGCTTAGCCATTCTTTAAAAACAGATTCACGATTATTTCCATGGTAGATAAAAGCATTCAGTTTTGTGAATTTTTCCGTCTCTCTTTTCCAATTTGCAACGACACTTAGAGGACAAACCACAATTGCATATGACTGATTATTGTGATTTAAATGATTAATAACTGCTAAGGCCTGTACTGTTTTTCCAAGTCCCATCTCGTCACCAAGTAATATACGTCTATTATATATTGCATATTTCGCCCCAAATTCTTGGTAATTTCTGAGAGTTAAATTCAAATCAGTCACGTTCAATTTCACTGCGTTAACAGCTTCTACTAATTCAGAAGGAATATCATCTGCTTGTTTTTGGTTTGTAAAACCTGTAACACTTTCAACGCTTGTATAATACTGAATACTATTTTCAATAAAGTCTTTTTTCAGAGTTTCATCAGATACTTTAAATTCCTTAATGACGGAATAAGCATTTTTGATTTTAACAAATTTCTTGTCAACTTCTTGTTTATTCACTCTATCTATAGTTGAGGCAATATTTTCTTTTTCTTTAGCACTTTGAAAAATACGCATAAAAACATTCTTCTGTTGCTCTATTATTGAGAAATCTTCTTTAAATTCTTCATTAAAGTTTGTTATCAGATTTTCTACTTTCTCCGCTTCCACAGACAAATGTCTTTTGTGATATATAGTTCGTAATAAATCATAGTCTAAACGCTCTAAAGAATCTGGATCAATTCTTCCATTCACCCGAATATGAACAGACTGTTTTACTTTTTCTACCGCTTCTTTCAATTGAGAAGCAGATTTTGCACCTACACCATTAATTTGTAAAAATTGAATCGGTGTGTAATTTGAAATTTCATATATATTTTTATATCCAGCACGGTCTAATTGCTTTAGGGGCAAGCCTTTTTCAAACGTTTTAATTGCATCTATTGGCATATTTTCTAATTGTACTTTAGCTGCTCTTTCTTTTATGAACTGCCATAATTCTATAATTTTAGGTTCATAAGTAGACTCATCATAATTCTGTAAATCGAATTTGATCCTCTCAAGTTCTTCTTTTATTTTTTTAATATCTTTTTTACTATTAATCACAGCTTCACCTGCTTTTTATTAATTAGTCTTTAATACCCTCAGTTACTAGTACAGAAAACAAAAAAGTAGGTTCAATTTAATTGAACCTACCTGCGCCTTCTATATTCCTTTTAATCCCTCTTCTAAATCGGCAATAATATCATCTACATTTTCTGTACCAATTGATAATCTCACCAATTCCGGCAAAACTCCTGAAGCCAGTCGTTCTTCTTCTGATAGCTGTTGGTGTGTAGTACTTGCTGGATGAATAACAAGTGATTTAGAGTCACCTACATTGACAACATGACTAAATAGTTCAAGTCCATCAACAAAGCTTGAGATTTCTGAAATAGAGCCATCGATACCAAAGGTTAGCATTGCGCCTTGACCGTTTGGTAAGTATTTTTGACCGAGTTCATAGTAAGGATTGTTCTTCAAGCCAGGATAATTGACCCAAGTCACTTTTGGATGTGCTTCTAAAAATTCTGCCACTTTTTGTGCATTCTCAGAATGACGCTCCATACGAAGATGAAGTGTTTCAAGACCTAGGATAAACTGCTGAACGTTAAATGGTGATATCGCAGATCCTATGTCTCGTAATAGTTGTACTCGAGCTTTGGTAATGTAGGCCGCTGCCCCAACATCTTTAACGTAAGATACACCGTGATAACTTTCATCTGGTTCAACTAGACCTGGGAATTTTCCATTATCCCAATTGAAATTACCACTATCTACAATCACTCCACCGATAGATGTACCATGTCCACCGATGAATTTCGTTGCTGAATGAACAATAATATCTGCTCCGAATTCAAACGGTCTAAGTAAATAAGGTGTTGCAAAAGTACTATCTACAATAAGAGGTAAGCCATTGTCATGAGCAACATTCGCAATTGCTTCAATATCTAGAACGTCAATTCTTGGGTTACCAATAGTCTCCGCATAAACTGCTCGGGTTTTATCATTAATAGCTGCTCTAAAATTCTCAGGATCATCAGGATCTACAAAATGAACTGTAATTCCCATCTTTTTAAAAGTGACATTCAAGAGATTGTATGAACCACCATATAAATTTGCAGAAGCAACAATTTCATCACCAGCTTCGACAATATTTAGTAAAGCTAAATGAATAGCTGCTTGACCTGAAGATGTCGCCAGTGCCCCAACACCACCTTCAAGTGCTGCAATTCGCTCTTCAAAGACATTCTGTGTTGGATTCATGATTCTTGTGTAAATATTCCCCGGCTTAACTAGTGAAAATAAATCTTTGGCATGTTGCGTGTCATCAAACACATAACTCGTCGTCTGGGTAATTGGTACCGCTCGAGATTTTGTATCCCCCACAGTTTGTCCGGCATGAATTGCTAAGGTTTCTAAATTCCAATTATCTTTAGTCATAGTCATCCTCCATTAATCAGCTTGAATTTTCTGAATTTAACTTATTCCAAATCATACTAGAACACTATGATTATTACAAGGGATATTATTTAAATTTCTTTAAAGCCATAGCATTGAAAGAAAAAACCGCTACACATCAAAGATGTATAGCGGTAAATCTCTCTATTTTCTTAAAGCACCTGCTGCTTTTACCTTTATTCTCGTTGCATTGCCAGGTAAATAAGCAAGTGGGACATCTTCAAAACTAATCACTTCTGTTTTATCTCTATCAGCCCCTGCTTTAACCGCTTCATCAATAGCAATTTGCTTGATTTCAGCAATCGTTTTTTCTCTATCAGCTGGGTCAAT
>DXDB01000075.1 GCA_019115705.1 Candidatus Tetragenococcus pullicola
AGCTGAATAGCTCTTTTTTTGCTGACTTAATGTTTGCGGTACAAAGTACCGGCTTTATTGTGTGCATCTTCGAAAAGATGCCCTGCACGTTTGGTTCGTTCATTCTTTGTTCAGTTTTCAAAGGTCAAATCCGCTATCACGTATTAGGTGTAAACCTCTTCGTGACAACTTCTTAATATTACCATCTATCTTTATCAATGTCAACACTTTTTAAAAAGTTTTTTTATTTTTTTAAAACCAACAAATGGCTTCTTTTTTTAAAATGTCTTTTTTGTGAAGCGGCAACTTTTATATAATAGCATCTGAAAATAATGTAGTCAACTCTTTTTTCATAAATTATAAAAATAAATTTTTCGTCCTGCCTTGACATGACAGGACGATTTTTTATTTTATGGCAATGGATATGAACCAGCTCTATATATTTCGTACCATTCTTCACGTGAAAGCTTGACGGAGGAAGCTTTACACACAGCTGCAATTCTTTCCGGATTCATTGAACCAATAATCGGTTGCATGTTCGCAGGGTGTCGTAACAACCAGGCAATCGCGATTGCTTCTCTTGACACACCTCTATCATTTGCGTAATTTTGCAACAGCTCATTAAGTTCTTGGTAATCCGGGTGGTCGAATAGGATTCCTTGTTTATTATTGCCCACCTGGAAGGGAGACCATGGTTGGATCGTCATATGATGAATCCGACTATATTCCAAGATGGAACCATCCCTTGTTATAGCTAAGTCATTTACACGATTTACATTAAATCCAGCATCGATCATCGGATGGTGAGTAACGCTCATTTGCAATTGATTAATAATAAGTGGTTGTTGAACAGCAGTTTTTAGTAAATCAATTTGCATAGGGTTTTGATTACTTACTCCAAAATATCGTACTTTACCAGTTTTTTCTAACTCATCAAACGCTTCCGCAACTTCTTCCGGTTCTACCAATGTATCGGGTCTATGCAATAGAAAGGCATCTAAATAATCCGTTTGAAGTCTTTTCAAGCTACTTTCCACAGCACCAATAATATGTTTTTTTGAAAAATCATACATTTTTCCTGGTACAATTCCTGCTTTTGACTGAATATAAACGGAGTCACGAGGGATTTCCAACTCTTTGATAGCCCTTCCAAAAACCTCCTCTGAACTTCCAGCTCCGTAAATATCCGCATGGTCAAAATAGTCGATTTCTGATGAAAGCGCGGTAGTAATTACTTTTTTTGCCTCTTCATTAGATAGACTGCTCATTCTCATAATTCCTAATGAAATTTCAGAAGCTTCAAAACCATCATTAGCTAGTTTTACTTTTTTCAATTGCAACACCTCTTTTTTATTTTACTGTTAGTATAGCATTCTTTTCGAATAGTTTACTATAATACATATAGGATTATATAGGTTTTAAGGAGGAGCGATATGTGGTATATAGATATTTTTGAACAATTAGAAGAATTACGTAATCCAGCTCGCGCTGTACAGATGGAAGCTTATATGCGGAATCAATTTTCTTTTTTAGGGATTTCTGCTGCTCCCCGAAAAGCCGTTTATCAAAAACTGTTTCGGCAAGCTTCAAAAGATGATATAGTTGACTTTCATTTTGTAGAAGCATGTTTTTCGCGATTAGAAAGAGAATTTCATTATGCTGGGGTTGATTACTTGCTTGCAATTCAATCGAATCTTTCACAGGAACATCTACCAAAAGTCAAAGAATGTATTATGAAAAAATCTTGGTGGGATACTGTTGATGGATTGGATGGGGTAGTAGGGTGCCTCGTGCAGCGTTATCCAGAACTAAAGAATACAATGATTGATTGGAGCTTAGAAGATAATATTTGGATTCGTAGAGTAGCAATTGATCACCAGTTATTATTTAAGGAAAGAACGGACACAGACTTGTTAGGAAAAATTATAAAGAACAATTTGAATAACACAGAATTTTTCATCAATAAAGCAATCGGTTGGAGCTTGCGTGATTACAGTAAGACTGATCCACAATGGGTAGCAAAATTTATTGAGGAAAATAGGGCTTCGATGTCTCCGTTGAGCATTCGTGAGGGAAGTAAATATCTATAGGAATGATGGTGGTTTATTTAGTTTATTGAAGAGTAAAAGGATGGATAATTATAAAGCACAAATAATAGAGGACGCTTTCCAGATCTGTCTTAGTCAGTAAAAACAAGCTCGCATGCCCAGGAAGATAGTTTCATGACAGCCTGTTGATTTTTTTGTTGATCATCGCATGAATTGTATATATGATTTAGAAAGATATAAAAAAGGTATGAGCTGTTCAACTCATACCTTTTTTATGTAGCAACTTTTAAAAAGAAACTCCGCAAGTAGGACTCGAACCTACGACATCTTGATTAACAGTCAAGCGCTACTACCAACTGAGCTATTGCGGAATAAATATATTCAAAAAATATATGCGCGGCAGCGTCCTACTCTCACAAAGGGAAACCCTTCACTACAATCGGCGCTAAGAAGCTTAACTTCTGTGTTCGGGATGGGAACAGGTGTGACCTTCTTGCCATCGCCACCGCACATATTGTCATGACTGTTATTGCTTTAGCAACGTACAAATTTGATACACTGGGGAATTGCCACAGTATGACATTTTGAAAGGAATAATTCCTAAGCCACCTGTCGGATTCGAACCGACGACCCCCACCTTACCATGGTGGTGCTCTACCTACTGAGCTAAGGCGGCAGAAATGTAACACAAAATATAGAATACCTAATATAGCAGTCTTTGTCAATGATATTTCCGATTTTTATCGTATTTTATCTTTCCGTTTTTAAGAGCTTCTTTGGAGATGCATTAAAAATTTAGAACATTGTTTAAATAAGCCATTAGAAGACATTCTTTTTCGGATTCCCTCTATGTAACAAGTTCTAACTACCATCCGGAAATAAAATACCATTAAATATGGGTTGCCTTAGATATTAATGCCAGAGTAATCTTATAAATTCTCAGCTTTGCTTTTATCAGATAAAAGCACCCATTCAAGCAGACGCTTTCCTTGATAAAAATAACTTATCAGCTAAAGTCTTCCTTTTTACACCCCTCTTTCCTTGATAACTACGATTTATCAAGGAAAGAGGGGTGTTTAGGTTCTCTATTTCCCCTGATATACAATTCCCATCTTCTTATTTTTCTTCAGAAAATAATGTTCTATATACATCGCTTTCTTTTAACTTACCAACACCATAAAATTATAGAACCCATATAATACTCTAGTCTACAAAAAAAGGTATAAATTGAATTTCTTCAATTTATACCTTTTAAACTCAATTGATTTACCATTTTTAGGAAAACGGAAAATTAAAAACTCCGCAAGTAGGACTCGAACCTACGACATCTTGATTAACAGTCAAGCGCTACTACCAACTGAGCTATTGCGGAATAAATATATTCAAAAAATATATGCGCGGCAGCGTCCTACTCTCAC
>DXDB01000076.1 GCA_019115705.1 Candidatus Tetragenococcus pullicola
CTAAATTTAGGTTAATATTAAGTTGGGTCATATCTAATCTCTCCTATTACTTTGTTATTTTCGCAAACTACATTGTAACACAGGAGGTTGGGTGTGACCCTCTTTTACACAATTATACGGACACAACTAAAGAAATTGAAAAGCAATGTCCACGGATCCAACCGTGGCCAAAAGAATCGAAAAGCAACGGCCATGGATCGCGCCGTGGCCAAAAGAATCGGAAAGCAACGGCCACGGATCAAACGGTGGCCAAAGAAATTGAAAAGCAATGTCCACGGATCAAACGGTGGCCAAAAGAATTGAAAAGAAACGGCCACGAACGCAACCGTGGCCATAAGAATGGAGAACTATTAAAATAAGCAGAGAAAAACGAAGAAAAGTTTTTCTCTGCTTATTAGGCATACGTATTTATTTACTTAAGACACGTTGCAGAAACTCTTTGGTCCGTTTTTCTTTGGGATGAACAAAAATATCTTCTGGCGTTCCTTCTTCAGCAATCACGCCTTTTTCCATAAAGATTGTACGGTCAGAAACTTCTTTGGCAAAGTCCATTTCATGAGTAACAACGACCATGGTCAAGCCAGTTTCAGCAAGATCGCGCATGGTTTTCAACACTTCGCCGACCATCTCAGGATCAAGTGCGGAAGTGGGTTCGTCAAAGAGCATGACATCTGGGTCCATGGAAAGGGCGCGGGCGATGGCGACACGTTGTTGTTGTCCGCCAGAAAGTTGCGCTGGTTTGGCAGACAAGTAGGCATCCATTCCTACTTTTTTTAAGTTTTTGATGGCGACTTCTTTGGCTTCGGTCCGGTTGCGTTTCAAGACGGTTGTTTGACCGGTGATACAATTATCAAGGACATTTAAATTGTTAAATAAATTGAAGGACTGAAAGACCATTCCTAAATGTGTGCGGTAAGTGGGTAAATCATAACCTTTTTCTAGTACATTTTCCTCTTTGTAAAGGATTTGTCCAGAAGTTGGTTTTTCCAATAAGTTGATGCAACGTAAAAAGGTTGATTTTCCCGAACCGGAAGAGCCAATGACAGTCAAAACTTCTCCTTTATTAATGGTCACACTGATGTCTTTTAAGACTTGATTGTTGCCGAAGTCTTTTTTCAAATGATTAATTTTGATAATGGCGGTCATAGGTTTGTTTCCTCCTGTTCTCCTTCTTCAATGACTGTATCGCTTTTTTTATAAGCAGTGGGGCCGTCCATTTTCTTTTCCAATAGTCGCAAAAGCCCCGTCGCAGTCAGAGTCATGACTAAATACATGGCGCCTATGATTGTAAAGGTTTGGAAGAATTGTAAATTGGTTCCAGATGCGGCTGTTCCTTGGAAAAAGAGGTCACCAACACTGATTACACTTAAAACAGCGGTATCTTTGATATTGATGACTGCTTCATTGCCGATAGCAGGTAAAATGTTACGTAAAACTTGTGGTAAAACGACTTTGTTCATGGTTTGCCCATGTGTCATTCCGATTGCCTGGGCAGCTTCAAATTGCCCATCGTCCACAGAAAAGATTCCTCCACGAACAATTTCAGACATATAGGCACCAGTATTGATCGATACGATGAATAATGCAGCAAACGTTCGATCCATGTTCCAATGAAAGAGCATGGCAAATCCATAGAAGATGACCATCGCTTGAACCATCATCGGCGTACCACGGAAAACTTCGATATAGATGGTAAGTAAGAGATTCATTACTTTTTGTAAAAAGTTTAACACGACATTTTCAGATTTTGGTAAGGTACGAAAAACACCCACCAAAAGACCGATAAGCACCCCAACAACCGTAGAAATGATGGCGATTAATAAAGTTGTACCGGCTCCTTTTAAAAATAGTGTGCCATATTGTTTAATGATCGTTTTGAAATCTTGGAGGAGACTAGGCTCTTCCTCTTCACTGGTTGCGGAAGGTTGATTAGCTACTGCCTCATCCATGATTTTTACTCGTTCTTCTTGAGGAATTGTCGCTAGAATCTCATTAGTTTTTTGTACATCCGGATCATTTTTCCGCATCCCCACGGCAACTTGGACATCTTCTGCTTGTGTTTCAAAGCCATTGCCGTCTTCAAATTCGATCATTTTTAATTCTTTGTTGACATTGCTGGCGGTGACGCCTTCTGGTCTTTCACTGACATACCCGTCAATTGTCTGAGAAGCTAATGCGACACGCATGGCTGAAAAATCTTTCATGGCTTGTTGCTTGTCAACATCAGGAATTTGATCGATCACGGTGTAGTGAAACGTATTGAGTTGTGCCGTAATTTTGGCTCCTTTGAAATCATCGAGTGTCTGAGCGTCAGCGTAGTCGCTGTTTTTTTGCGTAACAATTACTAAGTCTGATTCATAATAAGGCTCCGTAAAGTCAATTTCTTTGCGGCGTTCTTCTGTGGGGGACATTCCGGCAATAATGGCATCAATTTTGCCAGACTTGAGTGCCGGCACAAGCCCATCCCATTGAATAGGGACAACGACAAGGTCTTTTCCTAGTCCATCCGCAATTTTTTTAGCCATTTCAACATCATAACCACCCGCATAAGCGCCTTTTTCGCCATTTTTTAAGACGGCCCCGTTGGCATCAGTGGTTTGGGTCCAGTTAAAAGGTGCATAGGCAGTTTCCATCCCTACGCGAAATTCGTTTTCTGGTGTTTTTTCATCTGCAAAACCATTGATGGTCATGGTAAATAAACCAATCAATAGCCAGAGAAGCATACTTCCTTTTCTTTTCATTGTTCTCCCCTTTTCCTTATTAACGAGTGTTCTAAACAATGGGTATAACAAAAAACAGCCGCTGTCCATGAGTGGAAAGCAGCTGTTGACAAAGGTCGACAAACTTCTCACAAACATAGCGCAACTTAGCATTTGCTAAGACAGTCCACAAATTATTAATTTGTGTCCCAACAAAGTTTTTAAGCAAAAAAGACTTTATTTCGGCGATGCTCCCTAGGACTGTTTCAACGTATTGCTTTACTCCACAGCTTTAATGAACTTCGCGACCTCTACTTGGTTGTAGATATCTCGTATTTAGTTAAATTTTAATTCTGTACTAGTGTAAAAGAAAAACTTTACTTTGTCAAACTCTAGAATAATTAAGCAGTTTTTGCGGCTTTTGGTTCGCGGCCCAAAACAGCTTGGATAACACTTAAACCTACCAATAAACCCAAAACTAGATAGATCAAACTACTATATTGTGTAATTCCCCAACCCCAAGTACGATAAATGACTAAGGAAATGGCTAGTACGATTGCGGCGATCACATTAAATAAGGCAAAAGCCCAAAGATTTCCATTTTCTTTTTTGGATAAATAGAAAATCGTGAAAAATACGCTTAAAGCGATCCATGCGATACATACTAAAATAATGGCCCAATAAATGATTGCTGCTAACATCATGATTCTTCACCTCGCTTTGAAAAACAAATCAAAAAGACTTCATTTGTTTTTTACATTTCTCACAAACATTCTACCACTTTTTTTGAAAGCTGTCATGAAAAAATTTGTTTATCTGTAAAAGTATTTGAATCTGGTAAACGAATTTCTAGGCTAAAGAACTACTAGAGGTTTCTTTTTGCTTGTCTTCGCGTATAATGAAGACAAGGAGTGAGGAAAATGAATCGTTGTAGTCGTGAAGAAGCAAAAAAGTTGATTCAAAATCAACAAGCTGTTACTTTTTTGACAGGCGCTGGTGTTTCAACGCCGTCTGGAATTCCCGATTATCGGTCGTTAAAAGGAGTTTATCATGGCATAGAAGAGCCCGAATACTTGTTGAGTACCGAGTGTTTGGAGCAAGAACCGGATAAATTTTACCATTTTGTCTTAAACTTATACCATCCGGATGCTAAGCCAAATGTGATTCATCAAAAAATGGCGGAAATGGAACAAAAAAATGATGCCCATATCGTTACTCAAAATATCGATGGCCTTTATGAAAAGGCTGGCAGTAAAAAGTGCGTTCATTTCCACGGAAGCTTGTATGACTGTCACTGTCGAAAATGTGGTCAAAATGTTCCCTGGCAAGAATATGTCAAAAGTGACCGACATAAAAATTGTGGCGGACAGATTCGACCAGATATTGTACTTTATGGTGAAGGATTTACCGATGATATTTTGGAAAATGCGGTGCGAGCAGTGCAAGCGGCTGATCTTGTTGTTGTGGTAGGAACTTCTTTTCAAGTACATCCATTTTGTGATCTGATCCATTATCGTAAGAAAAAAAGCGAAATTTTAGTTATTAACCAATCAGAAGTATTTATGCCCTACCCTTATCGCTGGCTTGATGAAGAAGCCAGTCGACTATTTACCGAACTTTAAAATTGATGCAGGAGGATTTGAATGACCAACCGTAGTGAAAAAGAAAAAATGATTGCTGGAGAACTATATTTTTCAGCTGATCCTGAACTGATTGCCGACCGTAAATTTGCCCATGAACAAATGAATTTAATTAATCAAGAAAAAGAGGATGAGATTCGCAGTCAATTGGTAAAAGAAACCTTTGGATATGTCGAAAATCGTGCGCATATTGAACCGAATATTCGCTTTGACTATGGGTTTAATATTTCTGTTGGGAAAAACTTTTATGCCAATTATGATTGTGTCTTTTTAGATGTTTGTCCCATCACATTTGGGGATAATTGTATGTTAGCCCCCAATGTTAAGCTTTATACAGCTTCTCACCCGCTTCACCCAGTCAAACGAAATAGCGGGTTGGAAAACGGTGCACCCATTACAGTAGGCAACAATGTCTGGATCGGTGGAGACGCCGTTTTGATTCCAGGTGTTTCGTTGGGGGATAATGTCGTCGTGGGCGCTGGTAGTGTCGTCACAAAATCATTTCCTGAAAATGTGGTGATTGCTGGAAATCCCGCTCGTATTATCAAGACCATCGATTTAGAAAACGAACCGCAAGACTTATTAGCCATCCAACGAGAAGAAATCGACCAATTGGATTGGCAAATAGCCTTCTTATTAGAAAAACGGATGACAGCAGTTGCGGAAGTTTCGAGAATCAAAAAAGAAGCCAACCTAGACGTCCTAGATGGCAAACGAGAAGAACGCGTCTTGGAAAATGTACGACAAGCAGTTGCTAATGAACAATATGAAGAAACGATTCTTGAAACTTTTAAAGCTATCATGGCCAATTCTAGAGCGTATCAGAAAAAACAAAGGGAGAACGAGTAATGGAAGGCAATAAAAGACGTCAAGAAATTGTACGGCAATTAAAACAGGCGAATAAGGCTATAAGTGCCAGTAAACTCGCCGATAAATTTAGTGTCAGTCGTCAAATCATTGTCGGTGATATTGCTTTATTACGTGCGGCTGGTGAAGAAATTATCGCCACCTCAAGAGGTTATAAGTACCCACAAACTTCTTCTTTATTGACCAGTAAAATTGTGGTTCAACATAAAAAAGAACAGACCCGTGAAGAGTTAACAACCATCGTATCTTTAGGCGGTGAAGTGGTAGATGTTATCGTTGAGCATGATCTTTATGGAGAATTAGTAGGCGGACTTTATATCAGTAGTCAAAAGGACGTTGACAATTTTATCAAAAACTATGAAAATTCAAACGGTGCTTTATTATTACAACTAACCAATGGCATTCACATGCATACCATACGCTACCAAAAGGAAAGCGACCTAGTAGCCATCAAAACCGAACTAGCTAAAAAAGGAATTCTGTATCAAAACTAAAAAAGACAAAATTATGCGAATCACCCATAAGAATGGACATATACTGTTTTAACAATAAGTCTATAAGGGAATGCTTTTTTGGATGGTGACAAAATTTTGCCTTACTGAAAAAATTTTCAAATAATTTAAAAAAAGCATTGACATTTGTATTGGGATACTGTAAATTAGGCACAACAGAAAAATAAACATCCAATGAAAAGGAAAGTACATTTGGAAACTTTTTAGAGAGACTCTGGTTGGTGAAAAGAGTTAAGCTTGAAGAATGGAAAATGGCCTTTGAGGAAAGAATGTCGATAGGTAGGCATTCTCGGAGCGTTCTACCGATAAAAGGAACACCAATCTTTCAATTGAAATGTTGGACTTGAGGGAAGGAAACTTCCGAACAAAGGTGGTAACACGATTATTCGTCCTTTTACTAGATAAAACTAGTAAAAGGATTTTTTTTATACTTTCATGAAGACCTGGTAAGTAAAAAAGGGAACTTTAAACAGAGAGCTTCGGTAGCTGAAAAGAAGCAAAAGGAAACTTTTTGAAAATGGCCAGTAAGTGAACGATTTGTGAGCAAAAGCAAGCAAATGGCGGTGACAATCGTTAACATGTGTCAAGGAGTTGTAGCAATACAACTTAAATTGAGGTGGTACCACGCAAATGGCGTCCTCAAGAAGATAGCAATCTGCTGTTTTCTTGAGGACTTTTTTAATTATTAGGGATGTAGGAGGAACAAAAATGATCGAGTTAAAAGATGTATCGGTGACTTTTCATCAAGGAAATCGTGAAATACAAGCGGTGAAAAATGTCAATCTATCCATTGAAAAAGGCGATGTCTATGGAATAGTTGGTTATTCTGGCGCAGGGAAAAGTACCTTGGTACGGGTTATTAATTTATTGCAACGACCAACAGAAGGGACGGTTGAAGTAAACGATGTCGATTACCTCTCGTTATCTGCTCGCGACTTACGAAAAAAACGAAAGTCGATTGGGATGATTTTTCAACACTTTAATTTACTGGATAGTCGCACTATTTTTGATAATGTAGCATTTTCGTTAAAATATATCGGAAAATCCAAACAGGAACGTCGTCAAAAAGTCAATGAGTTATTGGAATTAGTTGGACTTTCTGACAAAGTGGATGCTTATCCCAGCCAACTTTCAGGCGGTCAGAAACAACGAGTGGCCATTGCTAGAGCCTTAGCCAACGATCCAGAAATTTTGCTTTGCGATGAAGCAACCAGTGCTTTGGATCCTAAAACAACCTTACAGATCCTAACTTTATTGAAGGATTTAAATAAAAAATTAGGCCTAACCATCGTTTTGATTACCCATGAAATGCAAGTGGTCAAAGAGATTTGTAATAAGGTAGCCGTCATGGAAGATGGCGAAATCATTGAACATGGTGAAAGCATTCAGATCTTTAGTAAACCTGAACAAGCCCTGACCAAAGATTTTATTCGAACAGCAACCCATGTTGACCAAGCACTAGAAACGATTTTGGGAAGTGACAGCTTCTCGAGTCTGCAGCCGAATGAATGGTTGATAGAACTTTCTTATGTAGGAGATTCAACGAGCGAACCATTGATTGCCAGTCTTTATCGGGAGTTTCAAATCACCACGAATATTTTATATGGAAATGTGGAAATTATTCAAGATGTACCCTTAGGAAGTTTGATTGTGACTTTTGCTGGCTCTCTAGAAAGTCGGCAACGAGCCTGTGATTTTCTCAAAGAAAAAGATGTGTATGTCAATATTTTAAAAACTGCGGAAGGAGGCATATAAAAAATGCAAACATTTTTACAAACTTATATTCCTAATGTCATGGAAATTCCAGACGAATTTATTCAAGCAACAAAAGATACCATTTATATGTCTGTATTTACGGCTCTAATTGCTGGTATTTTTGGAATTTTCTTCGGAGTGGTCTTGGTAGTTACTCGGCCAGGGGGCTTGTTGCCACAACGAACAATATTTAACGTGTTAGATAAAATCGTAAATATTGTCCGATCCATTCCATTTATTATTTTGTTATCTTTATTAGGAACAGTTACACGAGCTATTGTTCATACGACGATTGGTGCGACAGCTGCTTTAGTTCCTTTGATTATTGGCACGATTCCCTTTTTTGCTCGTCAAATTGAAATTGCCCTATTGGAAGTCGGACCGGGTGTTGTCGAAGCAGCAGAGGCGATGGGAACAAGTCCACTAGGCATCATTTTTAGAGTTTATTTAAAAGAAGGGCTACCAGGAATTGTCCGGGTATCAGCTTTAACAATCATTAATATTATTGGGTTAACAGCAATGGCGGGAGCTGTTGGTGCAGGCGGATTAGGGAGTTTAGCCGTGACACGTGGTTACAATCGATTCCAAACAGACGTGACATGGGTGGCGATGTTGATCATTTTGGTTCTGGTCTTCATCAGTCAATCAGTCAGCAATTTAATTATCAAAAAAATTACTCATTAATTGAGGGGGAAATGAAATGAAAAAATGGTTATCAGTGGTTACAACAGGTTTAGCAGTTGTGTTGTTTGCGAGTGGTTGCGCAAATAACACAGCAAGTGGTGATAGCGCAAAAAGCAGTGGTTCTGCCGATGAGCCTGTCACCGTAAAAATCGGTGTCGTTGGTGACGATACCCGCGTTTGGGATACTGTCAAAGATCGTTTGGTTGATGACGGCATCGAGTTAGAATTTGTAAAATTTACAGATTATAGCCAACCAAACGTCGCTTTAGACAATGGCGATATTGATTTAAACTCGTTTCAACATCAGTATTTTTTAGATAATTTCAATGAGGAACACGGGACAGATCTAGTGACGATTGCTAATACCGTCAATGCCCCATTAGGAATTTATTCTGAAAAAATTAAAGACATCAGTGAATTAGCAGATGGCGCCAAAGTGGCCATTCCTAATGATGTAACTAATGGTGGAAGATCCTTGTTATTGCTTCAAACGGCAGGCTTGATTAAAGTGGATGAGGACAAACAACAAGCACCTACTGTTTCAGACATTACCGAAAATCCCAAAAATTTGGATATTACAGAACTTGATGCCGCTCAAACAGCGCGTACCTTACAAGATGTGGATGTTTCGGTCATCAATAGCGGTATGGCTGTTGACGCTGGCTTTGTACCAACGCAAGATGCAATCTATTTGGAACCAGTCGATGATACCTCGCGTCCTTATGTAAATATCATCGTGACCCGCAAAGAAGACGAAGACAACGAAATCTATCAAAAGATTGTTGATACGTACCAAACGGATGAAACAGCGAAGAAAATTGAAGAAACATCAAAAGGTTCAAGCATTCCAGCTTGGGAAGAGTTTGGTAGAAAATAAAAAAATTGGAGGAATTAGTTATGACAACAAGAAATGAGAAAGACACGGTTATTAAAAATTTTATCGCAAAGAAGTTACCCGAATATCAAGCAGTGGCTTTAGACATTCATGATCACCCCGAAGTATCCAACTATGAAGTGTATTCCTCAGATGCTTTGATTACGCAATTAAAAAAAGAAGGCTTTGAAGTCACTAAGAATGTAGCAGGTCATCATACCGGCTTTGATGCGCGTTATCAATCTGGCAAACCTGGTCCAACATTGTCGTTCTTAGCAGAATTCGATGCACTTCCAGGCATTGGACATGCTTGTGGACACAATTTATTTGGGAATTATTCTTGTCTTGCAGCAGCTGCATTAAAAGAAGTTATCAATGAAGTCGGAGGCGAAATCCGAGTTTATGGTACGCCTGGTGAAGAAGGTGGCGAAAATGGATCCGCTAAAGGAAGTTTTGTTCGCGAAGGATTCTTTGATGATGTGGATGCTGCATTGTGTGTCCATCCGGGTTATCGTTATGCCAAAACTTCAAGTGGATTAGCCAATGATCCTGTCGATGTAAAATTTCATGGTGTTGCTTCCCATGCAGCCGGCGCTCCTGAAAAAGGCGTTAGTGCATTAGAAGCGTTAATTCAAGTGTTCAATGGCATTAATTCATTACGTTTATTTTTACCAAAAGATGTCAATATGCATGGCATTATCACAGACGGCGGTGTTGCAGCCAATGTGATTCCTGAATATGCAGCTGGTCGATTTTATTTACGGGCAAAAAATCGGGCAACTTTAGATGATGTCTATCAAAAAGTTGAAAATATCATTAAAGGTGCAGCTCTTGCGACAGGTGCCACTTATGAATTTGGTTTATTCCAAAATGCTGTCGATGATGTGATTGTGACGCCAAGTTTTGATGAGTTGTTTTTCTCACACGGAGAAGCAGCGGGCGTACCAGAAGATGAAATAGATAATACAGTACGCGCTAGCTTTGGATCTTCAGATGTTGGTAACGTCAGTCAAGTCGTACCAACCATTCAACCAAACGTTTCTATTTCAGACGATTACATCGCTGGGCATTCCGTTGAATTTAAAGCCGCTGCTAGAAGTGAGAAAGGCCTAAACTCCATTGGAATCGCCGCTGAATTACTGGCCGAAACAGCCTTAGACTTGTTAGAAGATCCAGAACTTTTGGAAAAAATCAAAGCCGACCATAAAAAAGCTGTAGCTAAAGGAAATTAAAGTATAGAACAGGAACGCCCCGACTCGAAAGTTGTAGTCGGGGTGATTTTTTGGTTGAAATGGAGAATGGCTATTTGACAACGCAAAACTTATGTTCGAGAAACGCTAATTGGCCATGAAAATAGAAAACTTATGTCCGAGAAACGCTAATTGGCCATGGAAATAGAAAACTTATGTCCGAGAAACGTTAATTGGCCATGGAAATAGAAAACTTATGTCCGAGAAACGCTAATTGGCCATGGAAATAGAAATCTCATGTCCGAGAAACGTTAATTGGCCATGGAAATAGAAATCTCATGTCCGAGAAACGTTAATTGTCCATGCGAATTAATGTCTGACCCAGTCTGTTTTTCTTTCAAGCATTTGAAAATAAGATAGTTTTTCTTCGAACCAATAAATAAATAGGAGGCCTTTATTAAAATAACAAGACGAACGTCCTAAATGTTTCTTAATTTCAAAATGTCGAGCGAGCATTTCTTTTAAGTAACGTCTATTCACTGTTTCTCCAAAAAACTGACAGAGCATACCCATCGTCAAATCATGATCATGAAATAAAACGCCACAGTCACAAATCGTACGAACATAGGCTGTTTCTTTCGGTTCACGATGTTGACACTGGGGACATTGCATGTAGTAACTAGTTTCGATGAGGTGATTATCTCCGCAATTTCTACAACAAATGCCATGCTTTAAATGATTAAGGTGTGCTAATGGTAGTTTTCTTGGACATGAAAAACCAGCTAATGTATGTTTTTTAAGTGCTTGTCGCCAGTTGTTATTATAAGCATAGTCTTTGGGTTGAACTTGCGTGGCTAATTGTAACAACCAGCCAGCGATGTCTTGAGCATTCAAAACGATATCATTGACATTGTCTTTGATGTCAATGGTGGCGTGGGGATCAATAAAGGCAAGTACTCCTCGTATTTCTAAGTCTACTTTTTCTGCCCAAAAAATACGTCGAACTGCACGCATGGCATTATGTAGTTGCTCAAAAATGTTTTCTTGTAAAGGTATTTCATTTTTCCGCCATTCATTTTCAAAGTAAGTGTATTTCCCACTATAGTTTTTGACATCCACAACATAAGCCACCCCATCAACGGTCAATAATTTATCGATTTGCACACAGGCTGTATTTGTCTTGAGATATAAATCATCAACGCATGGTAGTTTATTTTGAGTCAGTGCTTGCTGTAAGGCGTCAAATGCTTGCTCCCCCTGATGGCCCCTTTGTAAATGGTTTAAACTATTTTGGTCGTTTTTCTTCAGTAGTTTTCTTTCCGATAAAGTTTGTAAGTATTGATATTCTTGAGACATTTTGCGCATGCTTTTTGCTCCTTTCATTTTCAGGTACGCAAAAAAATTAAAAAGCATTTTCTTTTTCGGAAAGTTGTTCCAATAGTTTAAGCGTTTCATCCTCTGAAATGAGTTCTTATAAAATTAAAAACTCCGCTACCTCTTAATTTAAAAGTAGCGGAATTCTCTTATTCAATTACCAGAACGCCATCATTTAGGGCAAATGGGTTGTCTTCATTGATATGGTCATAAAACATCACGCCATTTAAGTGGTCGATTTCGTGTTGAACGACGATGGCAGGATACTCTCTTAATCGAACTTTGTGTTTGTTTCCATCGGCATCGAAATAACGAAGCGTGATTTTATCATGGCGAACGACATAACCAGGTACGTCACGATCGACTGATAGACAGCCTTCGCCTTCGCCTAGACAAGCATCTTTTACTGAGTGACTCAAAATTTTAGGATTATACAAAACATCTTTAAAAACTGGTTCGTCACTATCAGGATCATCACTTGGCACAAGAACAGCTGTCATCCGTTTTGAGACATTGACTTGTGGTGCTGCTAAACCAACACCACCTCGTAAATCTAATTCTTCTGCTTTTTCGGGATCTTGACTGTTTTCTAAAAACTCCATCATTTCATTTCCGAGTTGACGCTCTTCATCAGAAATCGGAAATGTCACTTCTTTTGCAACGGCACGTAAAGTGGGGTGCCCTTCTCGAATAATATCATCCATTGTAATCATTGATGATGTACTCCTCTCAATTAAAAACTATGTAATACTTGATTCCACTCCTAAGTGTATCACAAAATTAAGAAAACTGTATATTCAATGTTTACAGAAAAAAATTTTTAAGGGTTGCCTGTTCTTTTTAAAAAGTTGAAACGAAACGATTTTGGTAAAGGTCGTGATCATCAGTCGAAGAAAAAATTATTTATTATCAAATGTTTTTCTTGCAAAGTTTTCAAAATGGATTTATAATGACACAGTGTCATATGACAAGCTGTCACTTTAAAGGAAGGAGGATCACATGCCTACTGAAACATTTTTTAATTTATCAACAGAAAAAAAAGACCGCATTTTACGAGCTGCCCGCAAAGAGTTTTCGAGCGTTTCTCTAAAAGAAGCTTCTATATCTAATATTATTCGTGAGGCGGATATTCCCCGAGGCAGTTTTTATCAGTATTTTGAAGGAAAAGAAGATCTCTATTTTTATTATTTTCATAGCATTGGTAGAGATAGCTATCGGGTATTAATCGAAGCAATCAAAAAAGCGGATGGCGATTTGTTTACAGCTTTTGAGCACTATTTTTCTTCGATGATCATTGAGATTTTTAAAGGAGAAAATGTCCGTTTCTACAAAAATCTTTTTATGAGTATGGATTATCATGGCCTACGAAAAGTAACGCCTCTTTTAGAAGAAACGCCAAAAAGTCAAAAAAATCAGTGCCATCATAAAAAGAAACACCAAAAAATATTTGAGGTTGTTGACAAATCTTTATTAAAAGTAAACAACAATCATGAGTTGGATTTACTTTTACAAATGATGATGCATACTGTTTTCAGCACGATTGCTGATGGCTATCGACAACGAAATGAAGATGAAACATATGATGTTGAAGCCATTCAACAAAATTTTTCCAGAAAATTTAACTGGTTAAAAAATGGTGCAAAAAAAAACTTTAACGAGAAAGGAAATGGAAGATGATTAAACTTTTTAAACGAGTATCGATGACCTCTGCCATACTTGCCATTGTCTTTATGGTTGGTCAAGTGATATCCGAACTATACCTTCCTACGCTGACCTCTGATATCATCGACAATGGAGTCGCAAAAGGCGATGTCGATTATATTTGGAGAACAGGAATATTTATGATTGGCTTTTCTCTGATAAGTATTGCTGCAGCTGTCGGAAATACATATTTTGCTACCAGAGAATCACAAAAATTAGGCAAGCAATTACGCAGTGATATTTATCAAAAAGCAGAAAATTTATCGACCAAACAATTTGATAAATATGGAACGGCTTCTTTGATTACCAGAACCACAAACGATGTCAACCAAATTCAAATGGTGACACAAATGGCACTTCGTATGATGATCCATGCCCCCATTACTTTAGTAGGCGCTAGCTTTTTAGCCTATCAAAAAGACCAACAATTAACCAAGATTTTCTTGTTTGTCATTCCAATTATTTTGTTTGTTATTGGAGGAATCATGTATTTTGCGGTCCCTTTATTTAAGAGTATGCAAAAGAAAACCGACCGTCTGAACTTGGTCTTTCGTGAAGGTTTAACTGGC
Organism: Candidatus Tetragenococcus pullicola; assembly: GCA_019115705.1. Lineage (GTDB taxonomy): Bacteria > Bacillota > Bacilli > Lactobacillales > Enterococcaceae > Tetragenococcus > Tetragenococcus pullicola. The sequence goes on from DXDB01000076.1 coordinate 13,866, forward strand.
GTTCGGGTCATTCGAGCGTTTAATAAAACAGATTACGAGTCCAAACGCTTTGACGAAGCCAATTTAGATTACACACAAACAGCCATCAAAGTAAATACGATTGTGACCTTGATGATGCCTTTAATGACTTTGATTATG
>DXDB01000077.1 GCA_019115705.1 Candidatus Tetragenococcus pullicola
TAAACGCTTTAGCGCGTAGTCCGAGTTTGAAGCTTGGCAGACCTGAGACTATGGCTCAGGTCGGTCCCACAGCAGACAGTAGCAGACACATTCGTGTAGTGTAGCACTCAAGTTGGGCCGTGAATTGTAACAAAATAAAAAATAAGTTAAAACTATTGAAAATATTTAGTAAATGTTTTATAATTAATTTACTAACATAAAGAGAGGAAGAGTGAAATGGACAAGAACTTGCATAAAGTTTTTGAAGAAACGTTTGATAGTAGCCCTACCGGTGATTATTTTGCGCCAGGACGTATCAATTTGATTGGCGAGCATACCGATTATAATGGAGGATATGTTTTCCCGGCCGCCATCACAATTGGGACTTATGGAGTGGCACGACGTCGTGATGACAACCAAGTTCGTTTGTATTCAGAAAATTTTCCTGATGCTGGAATCATGGCTTTTGATTTAAAAGAGTTGGCTTATGATAAAAAACATGATTGGGCCAATTATCCAAAAGGGATGTTAAAGTTCATTAAAGAAGCAGGGTATGAAATCAACCAAGGATTTGAAATTTTGTATTATGGCACGATTCCAAATGGTGCTGGACTTTCTTCATCTGCATCTATTGAATTATTGACTGGTGTAATCTTAAAGGATTTGTTTGATTTATCCATTGAAATGCTTGACCTAGTGAAAATTGGTAAAAAGGTAGAAAATGAATTTATCGGGGTCAATTCAGGAATCATGGATCAATTTGCCATTGGTATGGGAGAAAAAGATCATGCCCTTCTTTTAGACACAAATACCTTGGATTATGAAGTCGTTCCTGCAGAATTTGGAGAATATGTTATTGCTATTATGAACACGAATAAACGTCGGGAATTGGCAGATTCTAAATACAACGAACGACGTAGTGAATGTGAAGAAGCTTTAAAACGTCTTCAAACGAAATTAGATATTGCTTCTTTAGGGGAATTAGACGAAGCAACCTTTTTTGCAAATACCGATGTGATTGATGATGAAACGTTAATTAAACGAGCAAAACATGCGGTTACTGAGAATCAACGGACATTAAAAGCAAAGGCTGCTTTAGAAGCCGGTGATTTGGATGAATTCGGGAAATTATTGGATGCCTCTCATGAATCATTACAAAATGATTATGAGGTGACCGGTAAAGAATTAGATACTTTAGTAAGTGCGGCACAAAATCATTCTGGATCTTTAGGGGCTCGTATGACCGGTGCTGGTTTTGGTGGATGTGCGATTGCTTTAGTGAAAAAATCAGAATGGGAAGATTTTGTTCAAAAAGTTTCTCAAAAATATTTAGAAAAAATTGGCTATGCTACAGATATTTATCAAGCAAGTATTGATGATGGGGCACGCAAACTTTAAAAAGAAAGAGATGAGTTTATTGGCAACTTTAGTATTAGGTGGAGCAGGTTATATCGGTTCTCATGCAGTCGATCAATTGATCAATAACGGATATGATGTTGTTGTTATTGATAATTTGTTGACAGGACATCGAGCAGCTGTTCATGAAAAAGCGCGTTTTTATGAAGGTGATGTACGCGACAAAAAATTCGTTACTGAAGTATTTGATAAAGAACCAATTGATGGTGTTATGCATTTTGCAGCCAGTTCTCTAGTCGGAGAATCGGTCGAAAAACCCTTGAAATATTTCAACAATAATGTTTATGGTATGGAAATTTTGCTAGAAGTTATGAAAGAACATGATGTCAAACACATCGTCTTTTCATCAACAGCGGCAACTTTTGGGGAACCAACGGAAAATCCTATCACTGAAAAGACACCAACCAATCCTAAAAATCCTTATGGCGAAAGCAAATTGATGATGGAAAAAATGATGAAATGGTGTGACAATGCCTATGGAATAAAATATGTTGCTTTACGTTATTTCAATGTGGCAGGTGCTAAAAAAGATGCTTCCATTGGTGAAGATCATGGTCCAGAAACGCACTTAGTCCCAATTATTTTGCAAGTGGCTTTAGGAGAACGCGATGAATTAGCTATCTTCGGAGATGACTATGACACACCAGACGGCACTTGTGTGAGAGATTATGTACAAGTGGAAGATCTGATTGAGGCGCATATTTTGGCTTTGAACTATTTGAAAGCTGGCAATGAAAGTAATATATTCAACCTTGGTAGTAACAATGGCTTTTCTGTAAAAGAAATGCTTGAGGCAGCACGGAGCGTGACCGGTAAAGAAATACCAGCTAAAGTAGCACCAAGACGAGCAGGGGATCCGAGCACTCTAGTAGCTTCTAGTGAGAAAGCAAAATCAATCTTAGGTTGGGAACCTAAGTATACAGATGTCAAAGATATTATCAAGACAGCTTGGAATTGGCATGTAAGTCATCCAAAAGGCTATGATGATAAATAAATTTTTCGATGAAAGAAGAGTTGCTGAACTTTCTTTTCAGTGACTCTTTTTTCAATAATTAACATTTAAAAGCAGTGAATGATTGGTTTTATACCTATTCGATTTGTTAAAAAAGAATAGGAGTAAATCAAACACTTATGTGGAAGGAGTTTTTTGAATGTCTATTAGTCAAACGATTACTGATTTTACAACGCTAGCCATTGTTTCGGGTGGGTGGATGGAACTTGATCGTATTTATTTGCAAAACAGACTTTTAGCTTTGGTTGGAGAAGACCAACTAGATCCAGTAGAAGTACAACCAGTGACCAAAACCTCTACGGAATTATTGGATATATTGATTACAAAAGCACAAGAAAACAAGGTGATTGGAACAGCTCTTTATGAAAAAGAAATTCTTGAGGGGCAAATCACTGATTTATTGACACCACCGCCATCTGTTGTCAATGCCTTGTTTGCGCAACATTACGACAAAGATCCTAAAGAAGCAACCGATTATTTCTTTAAATTATGTAAAGAAAATGACTATATTAAAACGCGAGCAATTGCTAAAAATATTATTTTTCCAGCAGAAACTGAATATGGTGATTTAGAAATTACCATTAATTTGTCAAAACCTGAAAAAGATCCGAAACAAATTGCTGCTCAACGTAATGCTACCGCTGTAAATTATCCTCAATGTCAATTGTGTATGGAAAACGAGGGCTATAAAGGACGTAGTAATTTCCCAGCTCGCACGAATCATCGAATTATTCGGATGAATTTAAATGGTGAATCTTGGGGCTTTCAGTATTCACCGTATGCTTATTATAATGAGCATTGCATTATTTTATCTGAAGAGCATCGGCCGATGAAAATCAGTAAGAAAACCTTTGAACGTTTACTTGCTATTATTGATGTTTTTCCTCATTATTTTGTAGGCTCCAATGCGGACTTACCTATTGTGGGAGGATCGATTCTTTCTCATGATCATTATCAAGGAGGTCGACATACTTTTGCAATGGCTAAAGCGCCAATTGAAAAAGAATTTTCGTTAAAACAATTTCCAAATGTTACGCTAGGAATTGTAAAATGGCCCATGTCAGTTATTCGACTTCAAGCAACAGATACGAAAGAATTGATTGAAGCTTGTGATTATGTTCGATTAGCTTGGAATGATTATTCTAATCCCGAACTAGACATCAATGCCTATTCAAAAGATGGCACTGTCCATCACACCGTTACGCCAATTGCAAGAAGGAACCAAGAATTATTTGAAGTTGATTTAGTGTTAAGAGATAATAATGTTTCTGAAGAATTTCCTGATGGTATTTTCCATCCTCATCCTGATGTTCAACATATCAAAAAAGAAAATATTGGTTTAATTGAAGTGATGGGATTGGCAGTTTTACCGCCCCGTTTGAAAACTGAATTACAAGAAGTTGAGAATTATCTGATTGAAGAAGAAAACGACATCGCTTCTTATCACGTGAAATGGGCCAATGAAATAAAAGCAACAAATAAACTTAACAAAGACAACGTTCACGAAATTGTTGAAAGAGAAGTCGGTAAAGTTTTCGCTCGCGTTTTAGAAGATGCCGGAGTCTTTAAACGAAACCAAAAAGGACAAGCTGGATTTCAAGCGTTTATTGATAGTTTGTGAAATGCTGTTAGGCAAAGGAAGGAAAAAAGATGGCGACCATCAAAGATATAGCAAAAAAAGCTGGGGTTTCTTCAGCCACTGTTTCGCGGGTGCTAAATTATGATCCTGATCTTTCCGTTGGCCAAGAAACCAAACAGAAAGTTTTTGAAGTTGCAGAAGCTTTAAATTATACCAAACATATGCAAAAAAAACGAACCCAAGCAGTTCTACGCCTTGTTCAATGGTATGATAGTGAAGAAGAATTAGAAGATTTGTATTATTTAGCGATTCGTTTAGGCGTTGAAAAAAAAGCAGAAGAATTAAATGTTCGTCTTTTAAAAGAATCATTGCATGAGTTATCAGATGAAACAGTCGATGCCACGATCGCTTTGGGCAAATTTGATCAAAGCCAAGTACACATCCTTGAAAAGTTAGAGGGTGTCTTGTTGTTTGTTGATTCCAATGACATGATTCGCGGAAAAAACAGTCTTGTGGTAGATTTTCAACAGAGTATTGAGTTAGTCATTGATCATTTCGTTCGTGAAAAACATGAAAAAATAGGAATTCTTTCTGGAATTGAATATACCAAAGAAAGTCACCATGAAATTCCCGATCCGCGTTATTATGTTTTTAAAGAACATTTAACACGCCTAAAACTTTATCAAGAAAAATATCATTTTGAAGGAGAGTTTACCGTAGATGGTGGTTTCCAAGCAACAAAACGTTATTTACAAGCAAATGAAGATTTACCAACCGCTTTGTTTGCTTCAAGTGATGCTTTAGCGATTGGAGCCATGCGTGCCATTCAGGAATTTGGTTTAACTATTCCAGAAGATATCTCCGTGATTGGTTTTAATGATATGAGTGTGGCCAAGTATGTCAGCCCCGCACTTTCTACTATTCGTGTCTATACTGAGTGGATGGGAGAACTTGCAGTGAATACAGTTTTGGAGCTTATGAAAGAAGAAGCGCCAGTCACTAGAAAAATTACGCTAGCAACAGAATTAATTTTACGTGATTCCACAAAAATTAAAGGATAGTAAAAACGGCTCACTGACCCATTAAAGGTAGTGGGTCGTTTTTTTCTAATAGAGTTCAGTTATATGAAAAAAAGATACATTCGTCCTAGCATTGCTCTATAAAATCCGTGAAATTCATCCAAGAATGCGGTAGAATGATAAAGAGAGTTTGTAAAGGTGGAGGTTTTTATGAAAGTATTAGCTTTTGATACATCTAATATGACAATGGCAGTTGGTCTTATGGAAGATCAAAAAGTTTTGGCAACAATTCAAACAATGACGAATCGGACACACAGTAAAACGTTGATGCCGGCTATTCAAAATTTAATGACTCAAGTTGGATGGGTACCCACTGATATAGATCGAGTGGTGGTTGCCAAAGGACCAGGATCTTATACCGGTCTTCGTATTGCAGTGACAACAGCTAAAACACTTGCAGATACGCTTTCTTGTGAATTAGTGGGAATTTCTAGTTT
>DXDB01000078.1 GCA_019115705.1 Candidatus Tetragenococcus pullicola
TTTTCAAAATAAGTCAACAATTTACCGTATTCAATCCATTTGCGGTCCTGCCATTTGTCACGCATGTCTTTGGTTTCATTCAGAATTTGTTCTTGCAACTGCACTAATTCCCCATAATAAAGTAGGAGGCGTTGGATTTTCTTTTCCACACTTTTTGAGCTTTGTTCCCGGATTTCTTTGGTAATAATTACTTCTTCTTTTACCGGAAGCGTGGCAAACCATTCTTCAAAAAGGTCCTCTTGTAATTCAACAATTGCTTCCAGTTCGGCCTGATAAAGATCAAACAAATGAGTCACTTGCGTATTTTCTTTAACATTTTCGTGCACCTGTGTAAATAGTTGCCCTTCTTCTTGTAGTTGCACGAATTGATGAGAAAAAGCGGCACTATCTAGATACCGATGCGAAACATGTTCTAAAACATCGGGTAAATGATGAGCTTCATCAATTAATAAGTAGGAACTTTTCGGTAAAATCGGTTCTTTTCGTTGGGTTTCTTGAGCCAACAGGGCATGGTTTACAATTAAAACATTACTTTGTTTCATTTGTGCATGGACATGACGTAAAAAATCTTCTTTATAAAAAGCTTGATCTTTGGCTAACTGATTGATTCCGCGATGACTGATTTCTTGAAATAAAAGATGATTCAATTGTAAAATATTCAACTCATCAAAATCCCCAGTATCTGTTTGCGTCAACCAAACTAAAATACCCATTTGATACAGGCCGTATTGTTTTTTATAGATAGGATCTTCTAAAGTTTTTTTAAATCGTTGTAAATCAATATAATGGCTTTTACTTTTGACAACGGTCGCTTGTATTTTTTGCGTTAACACTTCATTTACCAAAGGGATTTCATTATTTTTCAACTGTTGTTGTAAAAGAATCGAAACGGTACTAATAATCAGTGGCTTTTCTGGTGTTGCCAAAAAACTAGCAGGTAATAAATAACCAATCGTTTTGCCCATACCAGTAGCGGCTTCAACTAACAGATTCTTTTCTTCTGTCTTTGTAAAATGCTGATAAACCAAATCCATTAATTTTGCTTGTTCTTTGCGATAGACTAGTTTTTCTTGATAAAGTTTTTGTTTTTCTGCTTTTGTTTTAGGATAGGCTTCTCCATAATAGGCCGCTTCAAATAAAGAAACCGACTTTTTCTTTAAGGCAATTCCTTCAACTACTTCAAGTGTTGGATCTAATTTCTGAGGATCTTCTTTCATTTCCCCCGCAATTTTTTTAATATAGTCTCCTGTTTGATGACTGGTAATCGAACTTAAGGATGCAATTTTTTCAATCGTCACCAAAGGCAATTCACGCATCTTTTTTTCAATAGCAATCAGTAACAAAGCTGTCACTTCTGCATCACTATCCGCTTGGTGAGGCGCTTCATGTTTTAAGTTCAAACTTTCAGACAAATCACCCAATCGAAAACTAATTTCAGTGGGTAAAAAGATTTGGGCCAATTCTACTGTATCAATACCGGGAATCGTTAGTGGTGGAAAACCACACCGTTTTAATTCTTCACTCAAGAAATTATAATCAAAATGGATATTATGCGCCACAAAAATTGTATTATCCAACAAATGATAGATTGTCGGTGCGATATCTTCAAAGTAAGGCGCTTTTCGAACCCGTTTATTGGGAATATGCGTTAACTTCTGAATTTGTGGAGGGATTGGTTGGTTGGGATTGATATCCGCTGCAAAACGTGAAACAATTTTTCCCTCTTCCACCAAAACACAACCAAATTGAATGATTCGGTCTGTTTTAGGATCTGTACCAGTCGTTTCAATATCTACGACTGCATAAGTAGTCTTCACTATCTCTCTCCTCCTAGCATTACCGATTATACTACAAAAAAGGACGATTCTAAAATAGAAAAAATTAAGAAACAATCGACTAAAGAAAATGGGGTTGACGTCGTGGATGTTCTTTTATAATTTTTTGGGTCACATCGCGTTACTTTTGCATTCTTCTATTCGAGAGTGGCTTCTCCAGGGATACTTTGGCTGTCTTCTATTTGAGAACAGCTTCTCCAGGGGTACTTTGGCATTCTTCTATTTGAGAACAGCTTCTCCAGGGGTACTTTCACTGTCTTCTATTCGAGAACAGCTTCTCCATGATTACTTTTACATTCTTCTATTCGAGAACAGCTTCTCCATGATTACTTTCGCTATCTTCTATTCGAGAGCGGCCTCTCCTTGACCTTTTGTGGATATTTTTTCCAGTTCTTCTGGTCACAACGCGCTTCACTGATTGAACATTTTTTCTTATGAAATTATTGATAAAAAGCAATGACAATTTTCAATTCACCAACTAGATTTTTTTTTGACACAAAAAAAGACGAAGCCTAGGCCTCGTCTTAACTGTTTATACAGATAATTAAGCTTTAACAACGTTTGTTGCTTGAGGGCCACGTTGACCTTCTTCAACATCAAAAGTTACTGCTTGTCCTTCTTCCAAAGTTTTGAATCCGTCACCTTGGATAGCTGAGAAATGAACGAATACGTCGTTTCCGTTTTCAGCTGTGATGAAGCCATAACCTTTGTCTGCGTTAAACCATTTTACTGTACCTGTTTCCATGTAGAAAATCCTCCTTGTGTATATACACATATTTGCAATTACTTGTGAAGGTGAAAATTGGAAGGTGTTGAATAATGAAACAAACTACCATATTTACCGTTACAAAAACTACTAATTTAGTATACCACAGAAAAGAGAAATCACCTAGCATTTTTTGTGGAAATCGCTTTTTTATTTTAAAAAAGTTGATTTTTGGCTTATTTTAGCTCTTTATCCACAAAAAATGCCCCGAAAAATTCGAGGCACTCTTAATTAATAGCGCAAAATGGCAACGAGGCTTCTTTGTCCAGGTGCATCTTCTTGTTCAAGTACATGGACTTCGCCACTAGAATGCAAGACATCATCGGCTAACGTATTTAATACTTGACGCCAATCATATTCTTCTTCTGGGTTTTCTCCAAATCCTGGTGCCAAATTAGACGTCGCAATAAATAAATGAGAGATTCTTCCCAAAGGAGCCGCTTGTTTGACATCTGGTAAAAGATCGAAATTTTTACGATCCATTAGTTTTTGGTACTCAGTCACTTCTTTTGCTGTCAATTCTTTTGTGATTTCTTCGGTGCGTTTATAAATTTCATTTTCGTTTAATTGAGCAGGTGACGCGGAAATAGAGACCGTTGGATCAAAATCAGGATTTTTGCTTACTTTTTTGAACGTGGTCTGATTTTCAGGAAGTGCAAAGAGATAAATTGGCCACTTTTCTTCATTTTCAAATTCATCTCGTAAATAAGCATCGATGGCTTGATAGTAATTTACCCAGTCGATTTCGTCTTCTTCGTCTTTGGCATTGATTCCATGATAAGCTACTGAATTACTACTGCCATTTGAGCGGAAGTTGAGATTGCCACCGGTCAGTTCATCGCCCAAGGTTTCTTTTCTATCAGTCGGTGCATCTTTTGGTAAGGAAACTTCAGACAATTGTTTATTTTCCATGCGATAAAGTTTCATTGA
>DXDB01000079.1 GCA_019115705.1 Candidatus Tetragenococcus pullicola
GCAACAGCCTGAGGAAATGAAAGATTTTCAATTTCCATTAGGAAACTAAAAGCATTTCCTCCTCGGCCACATGAAAAACAATGAAAAATTTGTTTCTCTTCATTAACGGAAAATGAAGGCGTCCGTTCTTCATGAAATGGACATTTTCCAAACAAATTACGTCCTTGTTTTTTTAACTGTACATATGGTGAAACAACATCAACAATATTAACGTGTTCACGAATTTCTTCAACAAGATTCTGTGGAATTCGTGCCATAATATTTCACCTCCGTTCCAATCAAAATGAACTTTTCCAGCTCTTATAATTATACGCTTGAATATTTAATATGCAAGCATCTTGTCAACCCCTATGAAAACTCATAAGTCTTGTTATGACAACATTCCTATTTGACTATGGGGCATATTATGTAAACTAAAAGGTAATGGGAATTGTCAAGTTATTAGCTATCAATTTTCTCGAAAAATTTTTAACGACTAGCCGTGCACGCCTTGCTAGCAACCTTTACCCGCTTTATTACATTTTTGTATCTTTTTTTTGGTTTGCTTGCTCTGGTTGTCTGCCCATGTTGTGGTTGTCACAATAATTTTTAAAATATAATTATTTACTCACACACTAAAACGACTTGTATTGATTGCTATAAAATACAAGTTCAAATAGTAAAAATTAGAATTTTAATTAAGCTAATTGTGACCGATGTTGGCGTTTCTTCTGACGTGCCCGTTGACTTTGCAAGAATTGGCGATAACACTGTTGTGGCGTTTGCCAATTTAAGACAGCTTTTGGATAATGGTTAATAATGTCTTGCACCGCTCTTAGTGCCACTAACGTGGTTTTAGTCAGACTTTGCCCTTTGGGAAAGAAACGCCGAATGTCACGATTAATACGTTCAATTCCCCCTTTTTCGGCAGGACTATACGCATGCGTAAAATAAACAGTTACTTGCCATTTTTCAAATAGCATCATGACATCAAGGTTGGTAAACTCATGACCACGGTCCGTAGTGACTGACTGCACTTGATTTGGATGCCGGGTTAAAAATTGTTCAATGGCATCATGCATGGCACTCACGCGTTTACTGTCCAATTTCATTAGCTCCATGTAGCGACTTTTACGTTCATAAAATACCAATAAACTGGCTTTCACCCCTTGAGGTGAATCAATACAATCCATTTCCCAGTGACCAAAATTACGGCGTTGATTAATCGCCTGGGGACGTTGGTCAATACTATGCGCTTGCATAAAATCACTTTCATGATGTGAACGCATCGCTTCGCGCATAGAAACAGGCCGTATATGGTACTTACGTTTTTTATAATTCAAAAGAGCCGGTACTCTTTTTTTTAAATAGCGATATAAAGTGGTTGCTGAAGGCACATTTTTCAAACTGTGCGCAATCATCGGAATGGTCCAGTGTTTTTCTTCAACAGCTTTTTGAACCCGTTTTAAAGCCCCATTTGATGCGTGAAGTTTACCATAATTGCGATTAATGCGATTCTGGGCAGCTAACCAATCAGCATATTCCGGATCATACGGAATTTTATCTAATGAAACATCAGGTCGCCGCCGATTGTGATGCACTTCATCATAAATTGTTTTGGGCGTTCGCTGCAAACGTAAGGCAATTTGGCGTAAACTAATCTTTTGTTCATAATACCATACATAAATGTAATAACGTTCAGAGCGACTTAAGCGTTTATAAGATTTCATCCGTTTATCTCCTTAACAGGTCAGCTATTTACCCAAATAACAAAAATCTTCTAATTTTATTGATATGAATGTATCACAATTATTTAATTAATGCATAATTGGTAACGTTATTAAAAAAAACGGCCATAGAATGCGTTTCTCAACATTAAAAGGATACTAAATCAATAAAAAAAGCCGACAAATGTCGACTCTTTATTCTTAAACCTTCAAGAATAATCATGTAGTAAAAATACTGGTGTCGATTACTATAACTTTAGTAACTCCACAAATATAAGTCTATAAAATTTTGATGAATTTTTCAAATAATTTGATTTATAAATTTTTGCGTCACAAATGAGAATGATTTTTTTATTCAATATACAAAATATCAGTCAACACACACAGTCATGCGCCAAGCACAAGGACTGTTCACCTACAATAAAACTACCTTTCATTATTTACCACAGCATATTGCTTTTGACGATTTTAAATCTGGAAATTTCGCTAAAATCAGTGGCATGAGAATGATTTTAATGGATAGTGCCACACATCGTGTTCTTGATATCATGCTTGAACGTGGTCATAATCGTCTGCGACACTATTTTTAACAGTATTCTTACCAAGCTCGAGCTGCAGTTAAAACGGTTACTGTCGATTTATTTAGTCCATACCGGCACATGATTCATGATTTATTTCCACATGCCCAAATCATTGCGGACCGTTTTCATGTCGTGTCACAAGTTTATCGTGCGTTAAATATTATTCGTATTCAAACGATGAAATCTTATGGTTCAGATTCACGGACGTATTGTCAACTAAAGCGGTATTGGAAGCTATTATTAAAAGACGAAACGCAGTTAAACTATACTGATTTTCAAAAGCGCCGTAACTATCGTTATGCTTACTTAACTGAACAAGAGATTATTGATCGCTTATTAACTTTATCACCAGAATTACGAGCAGCTTACCATTTTTATCAGGATGTGCTTTATACTGTTCGTCATAAAGACTTTTCACAGCTACAAACCATTCTCACAACAACACAGGAACCTCGCTATTATCAATTACCTGAGCCTATGAAAAATGCCCGTCGAACGTTGCGTAAACATCTATCAGAAATCCAAAATAGTTTCATTTACCAATTTTCAAATGGTCCCATTGAGGGTGCAAATAACAAAATTAAAGTCATTAAACGTACAGCATACGGTTTTCGTAATTTCAAACTATTCCGTTTGCGTATATTAATTGCTTTTAAAGACAGTTTCTACTCACAAAACTACACACAAAAAGCAGCCAAATTCATGAAGAATTCAGCTGCATAGTGTGCAAGCTATTCAATTAAATAATTCTGTTATCAGTACCATTTGACGAATAACCGGTCTAAATTGGTATAGGAAATATTATTTATAACAAAGAACCGTGAAATGATTTAAAGTTTCTAACTCAATCCACGGTTCTTAATTTCAAAAATTTATTTAGCATCTATCGCAATATTATTAATTGCTTCAAAAACTCTCTCACTATTCTTTCCATCACGGTACTTAAAATCAGTATCCACTTTATTTTCAAATTCAGCATCCATTACTGGATGTTTGATTTTATTCTTTAACTCATTTATAAAACTAGAGTATTCCGAATTCAAAAACATAGGACCATATATTGCAAGTTCTGTATTATTTTCATCCTTCTTAAATGTATGACCATAAAAATATGTTTCATCATCAAACTGATATTGTATTACTGGTTTTTTCATATATGCAAAATCTATTACTGCTGATGAAAAATCCGTTATAGCAATTGATGCTCGTTGATAAAGTGATGAATATGTCTCATCCGTTAACAACACTACATTATTTGACTTAAAAAGATGTTTAAATTGCATTAAATTAGGATGTAACTTAAAGGCCATTTTATATCCAAATTTTCTTAACAATTCAATAACTTCATCGTCATTCAAAAAATCATTAACTTGTTCAAAATATGTTGTTTTTAAAAACTGCTCATCTGTCAAGTTTGTTAATGTTTTTCTCCAAGTTGGCATAAATAAAATTAACTTTTCTTTTTTGACACTTGAATTCATGAGCAAATCTAATCTTGGCATACCTAGCTCTTGAACTACATTTGTATCATAATGATACTTCTCTTGAGTAAATTCTTTTGTTTCATAATTTGCAGTTGTAATAAACAGCCTAATATTTTTATTAATTTTATTCAACCACTCATTCATGCTATGTGATGATCTTGAAATACCGTGCTGAAGAAAAACAAACATTGGCTTATTTAGTATACGTCTTGATTTGAAATAATTATGCCAGTCTTGTCCTTTCCCTCTCGATATTGGGTTCATAATTTGATATTCCCCATGTGCTGACACAACAACATCGGCAATTGCCCAAACACGTTGATGTTCTTCGGAAAATTTTGGTAAAACTTTACCAATGCTTAAAATTCTTCCATAATCCGGAGAATCCTTTTCTAAAATGAAGAAGGCATCAATTTCTGGATGATTTTCCACAACAAATTTAAATAGTGCCTCAGCATTGTCTCCAGCTTGATTTGGTCGATCTTCAAAAAGCCAAATTGGTCTGGTTTTGCTTGCCTTATCTATCAAATAATTTATTTGACCATCTTGATCATTTCCGAACGCTAATTTTAACAATTTTTTCCGTGTTCTTCCTGTTTTTTTAGATAACTGTAGTTTGCCATTAACAAGTTTAGTACCCAATTTATCTGATATAGAATCAATTGGAATTTCTTTACATAAACTCGAAAACTCATGCTTAGTATATCTAGTGGCCATCTCAGTTTGATATTTACCCCAATTCATCAAAACACGTATAGGTTGATCAAAAATATCTTCATCCAAATTAAGATCAAATTTAATTAATCTTGAATAGACCGTCTTTGTATATAAAGATTCCTTCATATTGTCAGTATTATCCTCTATACTAGTTGGTCTAAAAATTCTGTTTCCCAAAGACAATGTAAATTTAGTTCCTGGATAATACTTATTAAATGACGATCCAAAATTTATTTGATAATACAAGGAAATAGTGTTTTTAGTTTTATTAGCTACCACAAATGTTGCACTATTATCTAATATATTAACTACTCTCTGGTTATCCCGCCAAATGCCAAATTTATTTGTTATTACAGAACTTGACTGATAATCTGCTTTGTGTTCTATTAGTGAAAATTTTGTCCAATATGGTAATCTAGTTGACTTTTGAATATTATCTAAATCAATATATTTATCAAACAAAGATAATATATAGTTGTTTAACAGGTCTTTCTTTTCATCTAGAGATAAGATTGAATCATTTAAAAACTGAGTCATTTTAAATTGCCAACTTAAATCGTATATTACAACATACTGAATATATTTCATTACTGAGCCGTACTTATCTAAGCTAGCTTTAATGATACGATAGTCCGCTAAGAATCTTTCTTTAGAATCTTCAAAACTCATTTTAGATTGTGTATTCGATAACGCACCGAAGCCTTTTATTCTTCGGTAGTTATAACGTGCACCACTAACAACACCCAATGTCATCTTATCAATAATTAAAGTATTGATAAGTAACATATCCTCTCCAACTTTTAATTTAGTATCTAATCGTTCATTTTCAATAGCTTCTTTTTTGATAAATGTGGTTGCTAAAGAGAGAACTAAATCATTTTCATTGGGATCTAATAAATTAACAATACGATTTCCCTTTTTGAACTTACCATTCAAAGGATGTTCTCCTGTTTGATCACCAAAAAAATAGAGCGGAATTGACATTATATCCGTTATTTTATCGTTTCTCTTAAACATCGAATACACTAATTCAAGGGTATTGCTTGATAGTGTGTCATCAGGATCCATGAAATTCCAATACTCGCCCTCAGCAACGCTCATACCTAGGTTTCGAGCACTAGAAACTCCACCGTTTTCTTTTTCTAAATACGTAATATTACTATAACTTTCTGCATATTTCTTTGCTATTTCTCCAGAGTTATCTGGCGTGCCATCATTAACTAGAATTAGCTGAAAAGATTTTTCGGTTTGATTTAATAAGCTCTGTATGGCTTCATCAATATATTCCTCAACGTTATAGACTGCCATAATTATTGAAAATTTATACTGATACTTTTCTTTTTTTGGATAATATGTTAAAAATTTACCGTTTTTTGGCTTAAAAAAAGACTTTTGATTTGAGGTACCTTTAGCATGCAATATGGTAGGAATTTCCTCACTATCCAACCTTTCTTTTTGCTGTGAATCATGGTTTTCAAAATAATAGAAATACTTTCCTGAATCTAAATCATTTTCTGAAAAAACATTATCAATTACATTGGTTTCAATTTTCTTATTGTTTGTTTTTCCTATAAAGTAGAACTTAGATCCTGTATCCAATTTAAGCCATAATTTAGCATCATCGTCTAAAAATAATTCTTTATCAGTAACCTTTTTTACTTTCATTATATAATTATCTCTTTCTCAGTTAAAACATGTGCCATAATTTCATATCCATTTTTATTCATATGAGTCATATCAATAAACACATCATCATCAATTAAACGAGGATGATCAAAATAAGGTTGCATATCAACATACTGATCAACTTTAGCTTGTAATTTTAAATCTAATGGTAAGTGGACACCAATCACGATGATGTCATTACTTCTAAAGTTCATTTGCTTTATAAGATTCGTTGCTCGGACGAAATCATTCATTGAAAAGTTGGCCATATTTTCAGTGTGTATATTACTTTTTTTTGCAAAAAGTGAAGGTAATGTGTGATCATCGTCACTTCC
>DXDB01000080.1 GCA_019115705.1 Candidatus Tetragenococcus pullicola
ATACTCTACCTGATGAACTGTCTCATCTTCATTCAACAGTTTCTGGTCATCTTCATCGATTCCCCATGTCGAAGTAAGTGTCATATCCGCTAAATTCGTTTCTTCATAAAACCTTTGTGCTGTATAGCGCATATCTGGACCTGTCACTTTTAAACCAACAAAGGCAAACGTACCAATGGCAATCAACCAGAAGATTGAAAAAAATCGTCCCCAAGAACCGGTAATTGATTGTAAAATGTCTTTCCAAAGTGTCTTTTTCCGCATATTTCTCCCTACCATTCAACATCAGCAATATTTTGCGGATGATCATTAATTTCAATTGATTTTACCTTGGCATCATGCATGCGAATGACTCGATCTGCAATTGGGGCAACCGCCGCATTGTGCGTGACAATAATGACGGTCACCTTTTGCTTACGACTCATATCTTGTAAAATTTGCAAGACTTGTTTGCCTGTTTCATAATCCAAAGCGCCAGTTGGTTCATCACAAAGTAAAATTTTGGGATTTTTGGCTACCGCACGAGCAATCGCGACCCGCTGTTGTTCACCGCCAGATAACTGTGCCGGAAAGTTATTGATTCGTTTTTCCAAACCCACTTGTTTTAATGTCTCCGTAGCGTCACTTGCATCTTTAACAATTTCTGAAGCTAATTCTACATTTTCTTTAGCAGTCAAATTTGGCACTAAATTGTAAAATTGGAAGACAAAACCGACATCATTGCGACGATAGGTAATCAATTGCTTTTCTGTGTATTCAGCGATATTATTGCCGTCAACGATGACTTTACCACCATCATTTTGATCCATTCCGCCCAAAATATTTAAAACGGTAGACTTTCCTGCACCTGATGCGCCCAAGATTACAGCTAGTTCGCCTTCCTCGATACCAAAATTCACACCATTATTGGCTATGACTTCTGTTTCACCGACTTGATAGCGTTTCATACTTTCAATCATTTCTATGTAAGCCATGTTTATTCTCCTTGTCTCTTAATCCAATTGTCTACACTAGTATAAGAAAAATATATGAAAATTTCATGAATTATACATTAACTGTAGCAAATAGTTAATTTTCTCTCATCATTAAAATCGAACGCATTGGCTATTCTAGTCATTTTGGATCAATTTTTGTCTTCTCAGTCATTACTTTTCTTTTGTCCATAATCACTTCTAAAAATCAAGTCATCAAATACATTTTTTAAATAGCTGCGATATCAAAATATTTTTTACAAAAATTGATACAATAAGTGTTGTCTGTCGCCTAAAAATATACTGACTGAATAGCAAAAAGGCCCCAAAAAATCAGGACCTTCGAAACAATTTTTTATTTTTAATTCAACAAATCCTCTTTGGAAATTTCTATTGATGGATAATGACCTAATTTCGGCAAGTAAGTATCCACTGGACAACTATAGATCATGTAAAAATCATCTGCTGCTTTTTGGACATTTAATTCTGCAAATTTTTGCTTTGCTAAAGCCACATCTTTGGTGACAAACACTACTGAAACTACGCCGATTTTCTCTGTGGCAACAGCTTCAACAGAACCTTTCATGATTAATTTTAACTGGCCATCTTCTTTTAAGGCCGCGGCTATATAGTCTTCCATGGCTTCACACTCCTAACATTCTTCTGGTAAACGACTGAACATATCTGTCGTGAAATAATGACCATCACTTTCATTATCTAGAGTTTCATTCATTGCTTCTAAATCATTAAAATGCCACCATTCTGAAGCAAGTGGGGTCATGCCTGCATCCGTGCAATACTGTTTTAAACGTAGGGCTTCTTTGTTAACAACATTACGAATCACCGAATCATGCCAAGCGACAGGATCTTTGGTATAAACAGGTTCAGTGAAAATAGCCGAACGCTCGCTCAATTCATGCATGGGTGTGTACATTTGATATTCTGTACATTCTTGAACGACGTTAACCGTATGATTGCCAAATTGTTTTTCTGTCATTCCAGCCACTTTGGCAAGAGACACGTCAAAAGCATAGCCGACTTGGTGATTGGAAATGCTATCTGCGATAAACCATTCCAATTCCCAAGGTGGCGTAGATATGCCTGCTTTGACTTCAGAATCTTTTTCTGCAAAGGCCGAAAGTTCTTGGCAAACTTTTTCTTGTACAGCATAGGGTCGAAATGTCTCATAGATTACTAAAGTTTCATCGTTTGCCAAGGCTTTTGTCTGTACTTGTTGGATTTTCTTTGCCATCGTATATAGCAATGGTGCGATAAATTCTTCTTTTTTCAACCGTTGATTGTAGGTCCAATTATCAAACAACTTTTCACCAGTTATGTTGGGAATTGTTTTCCCTGACGAAATAAAAATCGAGGACGACGCATTGGTCAAATTATAGACGATTGACGGAATGATATCCGGTAAGTTTATAAAACAATAATGCGCATCCACATAACCATGCACTCCGTTTCGTTCCACCTTCCAAAAATGATCTTCTTCTTTTAAAATACAAAAACCAGCGCCTGGTTGCAAAGTTAAAACGACTTCAGCCGTTTCATTTGGCTCCTTTTGCATCGCCATTTCTACTGATGCAAAGCCGGTCGCACCTTCTATGGGTAATTCAAATTCAATTTCTGACATAACGCTTTTCTCTCCTAACGTGCAGCATCTTCAATAGCATGTTTTACCGCAAAATAAACCACTGCATACAAAATTCCAGCACCGATTGCTAAAAATACGATCGTTCCAAAAATCCCCGTAATATTAATACTCATCTTGTCACTCTCCTCGTGTTTTCCTTTAGTATAACACTATTTGAAAGAGGCAAACAATGTTATCATGTGCGTTTTAACACGGTCAATAAAAAAGATCAAATAGTGCGAATGTGCGTCTGTCGTACTAAAATGAAATTTCTATAAAGATTCTTCTTTTATCTTTCTATGTTTGTTTTTTAAATTTATCCGTCTCAAGACGCATGTTTTTTTATTTCTTTTATGGGAAACTACTTTTAGAGCTACTTCGCTTTAAAGTTAGGAGTGATGAAATGAAAAACATATACCTTATTTTGACCGATACGGGGACGGTCTTAAGTAATTGCATCAAGTTATACACTAAAGATGACTATAATCATGCTTCTTTGGCTTTAGATCCAGAATTACACAACGTTTATAGTTTTGGACGAAAACAATTGAATAATCCGTTTATTGGTGGTTTCGTAAAAGAAGATTTTAACCAAGAATTTTTTTCATCTGCTAAATGCCAGATTTATCAAATCACCTTGGACCAAGAACAATTAGAGATTATTTATCATCACTTGATTGCGTTTAAGTTAAAACAAAATGAATTACATTATAATTTCTTAGGACTTTTAGGAATTGCATTGAAACAAAATTGGCACCGTTCCGATGCTTACTTTTGCTCACAATTTATTGCTTATTTATTGGAGCAAAGCACAGTCATGCATTTTTCTAAGCCTTGTTACCTTATGACACCTACTGATTTGGTTCAAAATTTACAAACAGAATTGGTTTATGAAGGTTTGCTTGCCAATTATTTGAAAAATCAGAATTCTGAAGTCTTGACTGTTTTGAATGAACCTTTCACTAATGGAAAAAAAGTTTAAAATAAAAAAGAAGAATTTAATTTTTTTGCATACTTAATAGACGAGGGGGAAAGAACTAGCCATTGTTATAGGAAAGAATATTTAACAACCGTTTGTCATATACCGTCCTCAAAAAAGCAACTTTTGTTAACCATTCTTTCGTATTTAGGATTTTCTATCTTTTTCTCTTGCGCAAAAGAAAGTCTTCGCATACTCCTCCAAAATCTTGTGACTCACTTTCATTCTTTCATAGCATGTTAGTGGATGGTCTTTCTTTTGCGCAAAAAGCACTCTCCTTAAAAAGAAGAGTGCTTTTTGTTATCTGGCCATTTTAGCGCCACTACCATTTTTCATCACGTTGCGTATCTCTGTTTCTGATACCAAATTTAAATCACCAGTAATGGTTAATTTCAAGACACTTGCTGCAAGTCCAAAAAAAACGGCTTCTTTTGGTTCAAAATGATGCATCAAGCCATGCAATAAGCCAGCTCCAAACGCATCGCCCGCCGCAACACCTTCCATGACATGCATGTCATAGGTGTTTGTTTCATAAAATTCACCGTCTTTTAATAACAAAGCCGTCCATTGACTTTCTTCCACTGAATAGATATTGCGTAAAATACTGGCAACCATCTTACAATTAGGATAACGTGTAATCACTTCTTGCATCGCTTTTTTAAAGGATTCTTTTTGAGCAATCCCATTTGTATCATCCCCATCAAAGGCTTTAATACCAAGAGTTGCTTCAAAATCTTCATCATGAGCAATACAGACAGTGACATACTCCATCAAACGACCGATGACGCGTTGGGCTTTTTCAGGAGACCACATTTTTCCGCGATAATTTAAATCACTAACCACTGGAATATCGTGTGCTTGACAATATTGACAGGCTTGTAAGCACGCTTCTTCTAATTCATCTGAAATGGCTGGTGTAATTCCAGAAAAATAGAAACAATCGATGCCTTGAAAAATCTCTTCCCAGTCGAATTCAGTCGCTTTCACTTGAGCCAAGGCACTATAGGCCCTGTCATAAACGACATTTGTTGCTCGGACACTGGCTCCTTTTTCAAAGAAATAAATGCCCAAACGACCAGGTCCAACCAAACATCTACTCGTATCCACTCCATGTTGCCGTAAGGTTCCCATCGCCCGTTGTCCTAATAAATTGTCAGGAAATTTTGATAAATAAGCAACCTCATTGCCAAGTAGGCCCAAAGAAACTGCTACATTTGCTTCTGCACCACCATAAGCCGCTTCAAAAGAATTGGTTTGTAAAATTCGTTCGTTTGTAGGCGGTTTTAATCGTAACATCATTTCGCCAAATGTTAAAACTTTCATTTTAACCCCTCCCTATTCATTTATAGTTAGTATAGAACAAAAAAAGGCTATCTAGCAACCTTTTTTATAAATTAGCTGAAGCAAGTATTCCTAATTTGTGACCACTCACAACTAAATTTCCCCACCAAGGCTTCACTCACGAATGTGGCTGCGATGTTGTCGTGAAAAAGAATTCAATGTAAATGACGCACAGTTGTCACTTTAATGGGCATACTGTGCGTTTGAAGCTTGAAAGTTGTAAGACTAAAGCGCACGGCAGTTTTCAAACTTAAGCAAAGACTAGTTCGTAGTGTGGCATTCTTTCAAATCAACTGGAAATGGCAACTTTAATTTAGCCGATTCATCAAGGCTTGATTTCGCTTCATGCGTAGCTTATGGTAATGACTTGGATCTAGATTTACCAATTCCTGTGTTAAAACATCAATCAGAAAGAGTTGATTAACCGTCGTCGCAAAAGAACCTGCATCAGAAATAAATTCTTTTGAAGAGGCCAACAAGCACACATCGCTAATTTTGGCGACTTTCGAACCGATATAATTGGTCATACTGATGACGAAACACCCATTTTCTTTGGCCATCTTCACATTAGCAATGATTTCTTCGGTATTGCCAGAGGTGCTGATAGCAAAAGCCACATCACCGGTTTGCATGGTGGTTGCATAAATGCTTTGTAGCTGTCCATCGGTCACAAATTCCACTGTTTTTCCTAACCGCTTCAAGCGATCACTTAATTCCATGCCTGTCAATCCAGATTTTCCTACTGCAAAAATAAAGATTCGTTTCGCTTCATGAATCTTTTTTGTCGTTTCTTGAATCACATCTGCGTTTAAAAAGTTCTTAGTTTCTTCCAAACTCTCTTGGTATTGTTTAAAAACCAGATACTCTTCCTCATTTTCTTTACCCGCAATTTTTTCTGTCATTAACGCTTGTGACCGTGCCAAAGAAAGTTTTAATTCTTGAAAACCACCCAAGCCAATTTTACGAGCAAAACGAACAATTGTACTTTCGCCAACTCCCACTACCGTCGAGATTTCATTGATTGATAATTTTTCAATCTCATCCGGATTACTTAAGATAAATTGCGCCACCTTTTTTTCTGATTTACTTAAAGATGGCAGATAGCTGCTAATGACTGCCAGAAGATCCATATCGTTTGCTTCCTTTCCTAAAACTATCTCCTTTAATTATACTAGAGATTTTTTAAATCCACACCTTTTTTCCAATTTTAAAAGAAAAAGTTTCGTAAAGCTACTTGGCTCTACGAAACTTTTTATAAACGGGAATTATACTTTTTCTTTATTCGTCATACGCACAAATGGTAGATAAATCAAGACACCGATAGCAATCAAAATGACCTGTAAAACAGAGGCCTTCCAGTCGCCATTTGTTGCGAGATAGCCAGAAATAATTGGTGGTGTCGTCCATGGAATCAAGACACTTGTTTTAGCAATCAATCCGACTTTTGTTGCAAAATAAGCGATTGTCGTTGTTACAGCTGGTACCACAACTAGCGGAATTCCTAATAATGGATTAAAGACTACTGGAAGTCCAAACATCATCGGTTCACTGACATTAAAAAGAACCGGCACTGTACCAACTTTGGTAATCGAACGATAATCTTCTCGTTTTGATCCAATATAAATGGCAATCACTAAACAAAGTAGCATACCGCCACCACCCATCCAAGCAAACGAATCAAGGAAAGGTTTAGTTACGATGTTGGGTAATTCTGTGTTGTTTTTTAAAGCATCCATATTTTGTTGGATAGCCGTTAACATGATAGGTTCACCAATTGAGCCTAAAATAAAGGTTCCGTGCAAACCAAATGCCCATAGTAAATTACATAAGAACACATAAAGCAAGATGCCACCTAGTGATTGGAAAGAGTTGACCAAAGGCGCTTGGAAGAACTTCGTAATCAAAGTTGGTATATCTGTATGAGCCAACCATACGATTAAAACTTCCACAAGGCCTAAAATCAACGTTACTAAGAAAGCTGGAATCAAGACATTAAAAGATTTAGAAATAGATGGTGGTACACTTTCAGGCATCTTGATTTTCAATTTTTCCATTTTAGAAAAATGAGCGAGCATGGTCACTGAAACCAAAGCGGCAATAATTCCCAAAAACATCCCAGTCGCACTTGTTTGGGTTTGTGTCCAAGCGGCTGCAGTCACTTCGTCACCATTAACATCTGTTAAGCTAACAGTCGCTGGTAAGACGATAAAGAAGGAAACCACAGCTAATACAGCCCCAAATATTCCTTCTTCTTTGTAACTGACGGCTAGTTTATAACCTACCGTGGCCGCGATTAAAACTGCTAAAATACCTAATGTCGCATTATAGATCTGATTGCCCAAATCCATCCATTGTGCCGCCGCTTCTACATTTTTCAATAGCCCATTGGTTGGACTTAGGACCAAATTATTGATTAGTACCCAAAATGAAGCAATGATGGTAATTGGAATCAAGGTAATAAAACCATCTCGAATAGCGGTTATATGGCGTTGATTTGAAAACTTATTGGCAAAAACTAACATTTTATTCACAAACGCATTGTTTTCCATTCTTTTATTCTCCCTTCAATTCAACCTGACAGTTGATTTCAAACATACGGTTCCAAGGTGATGCTAACTTCGTAAAAATAAGGGCATCTGTAGCAATGGTATGCGTCAAATACCGTTTTGACAGAGTAAGCATCTCTTGTCTAACTTCTTCAATCACCTTCTGACTTTGATCTTTTAAATCGAAATAATCGGTTCCAATAGTGCCAAGCATGCTTTCAGTAAGGTTCATCCGAATAATGCTTTGGTAAAAAACATCTTCAAATAAATTAGACAATAAATTATTGCGAATTTTTTCAATGTTTGCAGTCTCATCAACAAAACACAAGGAAGCTAACGTGCTCCCCAAAGAGTTACAGTTGGTGTTCCAACCTTTATAAACAGATACTTTTTTCAATATCTTTTGTTTATCCAACATAGCAATTAACTCTAGATCGCCTCCGTTAGCAAAGGCACTATCACAAATGCCAACTTTCATATCCTCTGCTAAAGCTTGAGAGATTTGTTGGATAAAAGTCAACAAATGACGATAAGTATCATAGGTAATATCTTTTTGATTGCGTTGATCCCAAGATTCTTGCATCACTTTCCCTGGTGTATTATAAGCTAAATAGTAATCTGCTTCTGTGCGATTTTGGGTTAAAGCCATTCCGCAAGCTATGACATGTGCTTTTAAACTTTCATTGATGATGCGATCTTCATACATGGGAACAATCGTTGGTCCTAAAGTTGAGGCGTAGTTTACATAGACTTTAGGGACTCTTTTTTTATACTCGTTATACGCTCGGGCAAGTAAGGTAAAACCTACTTCATCTGCTCCTGGATAAACCATGATCTTCTCTTTCAAATTTTTTCGTTCAATTTGTCCATACACTTGGGCTTGGTCCATAGCAGTATACCCATAAGGTGCCGAGTCATCTTGTGGAATCGCCAAAAAATCGATGACACCTTCTTCGACTAATTCAATATTGGCTAGATTGATGGCAACATTAAAGGCACGACGATTTTCATAATCTTTGATTACTTCTTGTGGAATCTCGTTTTCCAGTCTTTGTAATTCTTCTTTTTCTGACACGACTCCTCGATTTTTCTGATCCTTTAACCAGCCATATCTAAAAATACGTTCACCAAATTTGCCATAATAATCCGGTTCCTCATCATTACTATTGTAGCGAGGGGTTCTCATAATAAGATTTGAAACGAAGATCTTCAACTGTGGCTGGTCTATTTTTAATTGACGCATTTTTTCCATGTAGGTCGTTTTACTTTCCGGTGTCAATTCGTGGATTCTAGAAGGTAACAAACCGCCATATACGACCATTTCTGTTGAAAGAATCAAATAATTTGTATCCTTAACCTCTTTTTTAATAAAGGCCCAACTCTCAGTTGTGTCCGCCGCATTTTTTTTATAACCTAGCATTTCTTTGGGCAAAGTTTTGCAAATAACTTGTGGGACTTGTTGTACCATATTTAAAGGATACTCATAATTACAAGGCCGTTCATCCAATGGAATATAAACGATTTTCACAATTTGTCCTCCTGTTCATAGATATAATTCACCACATCACCGACTGTTTTAACATACCAATCAGCTTGTTGACGAATCGTAGGATCGGCTTCTTGTACCGCAAAGGCATGCTTGGTATAGGCAAACATGGACACATCACTTTGAGCATCGCCGGCTACATAAGTGTCTTTTGTAGCGATATCTAGCAATTTTTGAATGTGTTTTAAGGCAATCCCTTTTGACGCTTCATTAGAAAACACCTCTAAAGAAGATGGACTTGTCATGACAATGTTGACTGTACCTTTTCCTAGACTAGCTTCAATTTCTTGACGAATTTCTTCAAAATCTTCGCTTGTTCCAAAGGTAAGATAAAGGATTGGTTCTTTTTCTTCTAAGACCACTTGCTCTAAATTGGACACAACCCGTGATGTATCGACAAATTCGGCGACATCTTCAGGATTTCTAGGACTTGGAAAGAGACGATTGGTTGGATTGGAAACTTCCGTACGTAATCCTTTTGAAAAAATAATGCGATTTAATGTTGCGATATACCCCTTATCAATGGGGCACAAGGAAATGATCTCATTTTTTTCATTTTTTATGACGGCGCCATTTTGACTAATGCGAAAGTCACTTTTAAATCCTAATTTTTCTTCCACATATAAAATATCGGCATCCATTCTTCCTGTACAAATAACAAAGTGACCACCGTCTTTACAAAAGGCTTTGATACTTTCTAAGCTTTTTTGATCGATCGTTCCTTTGGCATCTAATAAAGTACCATCCAAATCACAGACTAATAATTTATTCTCTTGGTTACTCATTTATCTTCGCCTTTCGTGCTGCTTTGACATAATGATTTGTAATAATTTGTGGTCGAGTAATGATTGAACCCACCACAACAGCATAAGCACCTATTTCTAAGGCAGTTGTTACTTGTTCTGGTGCATTGGTATGCCCCTCCATAATGACAGGTACTTTTATAGCATGAACAATTTCTTTTAATAATTCAAAATCCGGCGTTTCCGTTTTCTTTGAATACGAGGTATAGCCTGCTAAAGTTGTTGAGACCAAATCAAAGCCTAATTTTTCTGCTTGAATCGCTTCTTCTAATGTTGACACATCAGCCATCGCCAAACGATTCGCATCATGGACCATTTGTACAAGTTCAGTCAGCGATTCATCGTGTGGTCGTTTTTGCTTCGTTGCATCCAAAGCAATAATTTCAGCAGAAGTTTGAAGTAATTCGTTTACTTCCACTTTTGTCGCAGTAATATAAACAGAAGAATCCTCATAATCACGCTTAATGATTCCAATCACAGGCAGATCGACAATTTGTTTTATCTCATTGATGTCAGCAACTGAATTGGCCCGAATTCCAATCGCACCCCCTTCTTTTGCTGCCAAGGCCATTTTCC
>DXDB01000081.1 GCA_019115705.1 Candidatus Tetragenococcus pullicola
CGGAACTATGACCGTTGCTCGAGAGTCAAAAGGTAAAAAAGCAATTATGATTATTGAAGTCGATGAACGAAATGAGAAGATTTTAGAAAAAATCCGACAATTGGATGCTGTATATAATGCTTCTTATTTTGGCTGAGGAGGAGTAAGGATGTTTTATTCGATTGAAGAACTTGTGCAACAAAGTCATGCTTATTCTTCTATAGCAGACTTAATGATCACTATAGAAATGGAAAATTCAGGTCGTGACAGAAAAGAAATTCGAACACTGATGGAACGTAATCTGCAGGTGATGGAACAGTCTGTGGAAAAAGGAATCAATGGTGTTCATTCGGTCACAGGTTTAACCGGCGATGATGCCAAACGCTTAAATAGTTATTTAGACCAAGACGATTTTTTAAGTGGCTCGATGATTTTAAAAGCTGTTCGTAATGCAATTGCTGTAAATGAAGTCAATGCAAGTATGGGACTAGTCTGCGCAACGCCAACTGCTGGAAGTGCTGGTGTCGTACCCGGAGTGTTAATGGCTTGTCGAGAGCCATTAGGATTAACACGCGACCAACAGCTAGATTTTTTATTTGTAGCGGGTGCTTTTGGTTTAGTAATCGCCAATAATGCTTCTATTTCGGGAGCTCAAGGCGGTTGTCAAGCAGAGATTGGTTCGGCAAGTGCCATGGCTTCTGCAGCCTTAGTTGCTGCAAAAGGGGGTACCGCTGATCAAAGTGCCCAAGCTGTGGCGATGACTTTAAAAAATATGATGGGGTTGATTTGTGATCCTGTTGCGGGTCTTGTAGAAGTGCCTTGTGTCAAACGAAATGCATTAGGTTCTTCACAAGCTTTTATTTCAGCTGACATGGCTCTAGCAGGAATTAAAAGTGTGATTCCACCTGATGAAGTGGTAGAAGCGATGGATAAAGTTAGTCAACAAATGCCTCAGATGTTTCGGGAAACTGCTGAAGGAGGGCTAGCAATGACGCCAACTGCCCAACGTTTATCAAAAGAAATCGAGACAAAACGCGATAATTAAAAAAACCATCGTCTTCAGGCGATGGTTTTTGTTATAGCCATAAAAAATCTTTGAGTAGTTGGTCAACTTCTTGGTTTTCATGAAGTTGACTGTGTTGTGCATCTTTTGAAATGATTGAATAGGAAACATTGAAGCCAGATACTTGAAGTAATTGATAAACAGACAATGCGCTTGTCACTGAGACAGTGCCATCTGTAAATTCATTGCTACTTAACTGACCTGCCATGATTGTCATGGGAATATCAGTAGGAATATTAGATATTAGGTTTTGATAATCTTGATAGCGAGCCGACGCAACAGAAGGACCATTTTCAATCAACTCTTCAAGAGTTTGACTATCGAGAGTATCAGTAAAATCATTAAAAGGAGCTCCAATTGCTGCAAACTTTACTACTTTTGGCAAATCAGCTTCTTGGCCATACGTACATAAGTATCTTAAACTACTCACGCCGCCCATTGAGTGACCAACTAAATTAACTTCATTGATTCCTTGTTCATTTTTTAAATAAAGTAAAACTTCACGGATCCAATCGGTTTGAGCCCACTCAGTATTGGTATTATCAACAAAAAGAACCTGAATCATAGGGTTGTTTTCTGTGTGACTTAATTTTCCTTGGGGGTTTAAGCTCCCATCCGCATTGACAGTGATTGTCATCTCTTTATTAGCCAGGTTAGAATCTTCCATGCGACCAATCAAATGGCCAAAAGAAGCTTTACCACCAGAATAACCATGAATAAATATAGTTGGAATTGCAGACTTTTTGATCGTTTCATTTTCTGGTGAAGAAGAAATCGTGGTAGAAGCTTCATTTGCCTCCACTTGATCAAACTTACATCCAACTGTTATGAGAAGTAAACAGCCAAGGCTCATCATTAGTAGAATCTTTTTCATGAGGGACTCCTTTTAAATTCAAATCTTTTTATCAAGTATAGTCGTTTATAACTAAAAAAGATAGCAAATTTATGATTTTTATAAGAAATTTGATAGGAAATACTTGAAATAAGTTCTTTTTTTGGTATACTATCACAGTGTGCCTTAAAAGAAGTCGCACATTTTTAGTGGGAGGAGAAATTTTGATCTCCAATTAACCACAGCACGGACTCAAGGAGGTATGTCACGTGGCAAAGAAAGTAGAAAAAATCGTCAAATTGCAAATTCCTGCAGGTAAAGCAACTCCAGCTCCACCAGTAGGTCCGGCATTAGGACAAGCAGGTATCAATATCATGGGATTCACGAAAGAATTCAATGCACGTACCGCTGATCAAGCCGGTTTGATTATTCCTGTCGTTATTTCTGTATACGAAGACCGGTCCTTTACTTTCGTTACAAAAACTCCACCAGCAGCTGTTTTATTGAAAAAAGCCGCTAAAGTGGACAAAGGCTCAGGAGAACCAAACAAAAACAAAGTTGCTAAAGTAACTAGCGATCAAGTAAGAGAAATCGCTGAATCTAAAATGGAAGACCTAAACGCAGCAAATGTTGAATCCGCAATGCGTATGGTTGAAGGAACTGCACGAAGCATGGGGATCACAGTAGAATAAACATACAATCCCTAAGAAAGTAGCTTCTCAGTTGGCTCTTTATTGAAAAATAGAGAAGACGTGGGAGGTTCTACCGTTATACCACATCAAGGAGGAAACACAGAAATGGCTAAAAAAAGCAAAAACATGCAAGAAGCATTAAAACAAGTAGATACAGCCAAAGCTTATTCTGCTGAAGAAGCAGTTGCATTGGCAAAAGAAATCGATACAGCAAAATTTGACGCAACTGTTGAAGTTGCCTATCGCTTAAGCGTAGATCCTAAAAAAGCAGACCAACAAATCCGTGGGGCAGTTGTATTACCTAACGGAACTGGTAAAACACAAACTGTTTTAGTGTTTGCAAAAGGCGAAAAAGCAAAAGAAGCAGAAGAAGCCGGAGCAGACTATGTTGGCGAAGCTGACTTGGCTCAAAAAATCCAAGGCGGTTGGTTCGACTTTGACGTTGTTGTTGCAACACCTGATATGATGGCTGAAGTTGGGAAATTGGGACGTATCTTAGGCCCTAAAGGCTTGATGCCTAACCCTAAAACTGGCACAGTTACTATGGATGTAACCAAAGCTGTTGAAGAAGTGAAAGCTGGTAAAGTGACTTACCGTGTTGATCGTAATGGAAATGTTCATGTCCCAATCGGTAAAGTATCATTTGATAATGATAAATTAGTCGAAAACTTCAAAACAATCCATGATATTTTAGTGAAAGCTAAACCTGCGACAGCAAAAGGTATTTACATGAAAAACCTTAGCTTAACAACAACATTTGGACCTGGTATCCATGTAGATCCAGCTTCCCTTTAAAAAAAAATAAAAAAATTATTGACTCAAACACCTTATTTGTGGTAAGGTGTTTGAGGTTAAGTAATTTAACTGTACCGAAGACAGTAGGTGACTTTTGTCGTAAATCCTACCGAGGACATTTATTGAGAAACAGTCAATAGTCCCTCTATGTCTACGGTGGCATAGAGTTTTTTTATATAAAAAACTCTTCCATCAAAATCAGGAGGTGAATAAATAATGAGTGAAGCAAGTATTGCAAAAAAAGCTGCAATTGTTGATGAAGTAACTGAAAAATTTAATGCTGCTAGTTCAATCGTTGTTGTCGATTATCGTGGATTAACAGTTGAACAAGACACAAGCCTACGTAAGCAATTACGTGAAGCTGGAGTTGAAATGCACGTTATCAAAAATTCGATTCTTTCTCGTGCTGCCAAAGCGGCTGGCTTGGATGAAATGGATGATGTATTCAAGGGCCCTACGGCTGTTGCTTTTAGCAACGAAGACGTTGTTGCCCCAGCAAAAGTTATCGCTGAATTTGCAAAAGATGCACCTGCTTTAGAAATTAAAGGCGGTGTGATTGAAGGCAAAGTTTCTTCTGTGGAAGAACTCAACAATTTGGCAAAATTACCAAATCGCGAAGGTCTTTTATCAATGCTATTATCAGTATTACAAGCCCCAGTTCGCAACGTGGCTTATGCTGTCAAAGCAGTGGCAGAAAAAGACGAAGATGCAGCGTAAAAGTAGCATAATAATAAAAAAATAATGATCTATTAAAATGGAGGAAAACAAAATGGCATTAAACATTGAAAACATTGTTGAAGAGCTTAAAGGCGCAACAATCTTAGAATTAAACGATTTAGTTTCAGCTATTGAAGAAGAATTTGGCGTTACTGCTGCTGCTCCAGTAGCTGCAGCTGCTGCAGGAGCTGGTGAAGCTGTTGAAGAACAAACAGAATTCACTGTTGAATTAACTGAAGTTGGCGATCAAAAAGTTAAAGTTATCAAAGCAGTTCGTGAAGCAACTGGCTTAGGCTTGAAAGAAGCTAAAGCTGTTGTTGATGGCGCTCCTGGTGCTGTAAAAGAAGACGTAGCTAAAGAAGAAGCTGAAGAATTAAAAGCTAAACTTGAAGAAGTTGGCGCAACAGTTACTTTGAAGTAGTCATTACTTTGAATAATAAAGGACTAGTGGATCTAGGAATACCTAGAACACTAGTCTTTTTTTACAATTAAGGAAGTATAACTTTTGATAGGTGTTATAGAATGGGTATATCCGTCTTGTAATCGCGCAGAAGCAAAGTAATCAACGATATAATAAGATGAATCACCTAAAAACTGGTGATCTAAGGATTGTTAAGAAAAAGTACAATGGTTAACGAAATACTTATACAAGATAAAAAACTGCAACAAACAAAAAACGATGAAAGCTCAAACTTTCATCGTTTAAAAGAAAAATCTAAAATTTTCCGCCGCGTCCGCCAAAAGTGCCACCGCCGCTGGAATGGGTGGTGCTGCCTCCACCTCCAGATTTTCCACCACTAGAAGGAGGAGGATTTTTTGGAATTCTACGGGTTCTTACAAAAGAATTCACTAAATGGTCTTCTTTTTGTGTCAGTTGAACGGTTGCATTTTCTTCATAAGAATAGGTATAATTCGACTTTTTTAATTGATAGCTAGACTTAATAACAAAAAATGGAATCAAAGTTAGAACTCCGGCGAGCAGTAAAGAAAGGATGATTTCAAAGGGAGTGAGTACTTTATAATAGGTGATTTTCCCTGTTTTACTGTCAACTCGATAATGCCCCTTTGCTACACCTTCAGATACATAAGCACTAGATTTTGATAAAAATGTTTGGGCAGCATCATAATAATTACCGTTTGATAATTGTTTTTGCACCGATTCCAAGATGTTATCAATACGATCATCATCGAGATAGTCAATCATATTTCCTGAAGTTGATAAATAATAGTCTCGAGCTCCCATATTAATCATTAAGACGGCTCCGTTATTGTCATTACCTACTTGGTTGCGTAAAAAATCATCTGAAAATGTCTCAGGGTCTTTATCGATTTGAGTGACAGTCAAAATAAAAATTTGGCCTTTGATTTCATTATTTAAATCAGTCGCTGCTTGATTTAATTGAGAAATTTCTTCTTCTGCAAAAAGGTTTGCTTCATCGATAACAGACAGATCATCAGCGTAAGCTGCAATGGAGAAGAATGAGCCAATGAGAAGGATGAAAAAAAGTATCACTTTTTTCATAGGAAATATCCTCCAATCATGAAGACAATCGCTAAAAAGATAAAAATGCCCAAACAAGTCAGTCCTAATTTTTTATAGCTTATCGGTAAAACGCCACTTGTTTTACCAGTTTGTCCATTCATTGCATAATAGAAAACTTTATCAGAACTCTTACGGTAAGTAACGAGCCAGACAGGTAATAACATATACGCGTTCTCTACTTTATCTATAGAAATATGTTGGTGTTTTTTTTGAAAGCTGGTATATCCATTGATAGAATTTCGCAATAACTCTTCACTATAACCTGAAAATTCTGTGTCAACTTCTGCTTTTATATCAGCATAGGCAATATCTCTTTTTTCTGCCTGAAAGCCTGCCAAATATTGACTTCTAAAATCAATTGCTTTATCGAGTGGAAAAGGTTGCACACTTTCTACCATTTTTTGTTGGGTATTTTTAGATAGCGCATTTTTTACTAAATTTTTAAATATCAAGTGTCCTTTTCGAGTGACGTCAAATTGTTTGGTTTCTGTATATTCAATGTCACCAACACGCCAGACGCGTAAAGAGGTTCCTAAACCTGAAAGTTCTCCGTTTGCCATGGCTTTGATAGTCCAGTAAGGAAAGTAAACACCAGTAAGTTTTTCAATTTGTTCGCTATTAAAAAAGTCATTGGGAATAAATTTTTTCTTTTTAACCCATTCAAGAAAAGTAGAAGTAGCTGCTTCTTTTCCAATCGCAAAAGGAACAAGCTTATTTGGTAAGAATTCACCACTTAAACGACCGGATAGGACAACTGGATTATGACAAAAATAACAATAGGTGGCTGCTGTGGTGGCATCGGTCACAATTTCAGCACCACAGTTAGGACAAACAAAAAGATCCATGGCAGCTTTTTCGTTTTCTTTTTCTTGTTCAATAACTGCTTCATTGATGGTGCGGGCTTCTTCTTGTTTTTCTTCAAAATTTGTTACTTCTTCTTCTGTAAAAATACTTAGACAAAACGGGCAATGAAATTTCTGATCTTCAGGATCAAAGGTTAAAGGACCATCACAATTGGGACATTTATGCGTCAAAACTTCTGCCATCTTATCACATCCTTTTCAAGAAACTTTTGTAATCTGTAGTTCTTGTTTAAATTGGAATCCCTTGAAATGGTTTTCCACACTCAGGACAGAATTTTGGAACGCCTTTTGATAAGTCAATCACTGAAGAACAAGCTGCGCATTTCATTTGGATTGTTGGGTGATTACTGGGCTTTTCTGTCCCGCAATTGCTACAGAATTTCCCTGTATTTTCTGTGCCACATTGTGGACAAGTCCAAGCATTTTCAGAAGTTTTTTTCTGGGTGTTTATCTGTTCCTGGTTATTTTGAGAGGCTTGATTCAAATAAGCACCAGAGGCATTCATTCCGACACCCATCCCCATAAAACCAGTTGTCGCGCCACTTGGATTTTTACCAGCAGATTCCATTCCTTTGGCGATAGACCCTTGAACATAACCTTCACGAATTGTTGGATCTAAAAGCATGGCACCTTGGTTTCTCATATTGATTAATTTTACGGAATCATCCGTATATGAAATACTTGAGACAGCGACAGAAACGATCTCCATGCCGCGCAATTCACGCCACTGGTCATCGAGGCAATCACGCATATACTTACTTAGTTCCATACTTTTTGATGGGACGTAAGAGATTCGTTGACCATCGGCAGACATTTGATTGATAGCAGTTTGTAAAGCAGTAAGAAATTCAGCTAAATATTGTTCATTAATATCATCAATTTGAACACGAGTTTTATTTTTAGGAATCGCGTTTTTATAAAATAAAAGTGGGTCGGTAATTTTAATGGAGTAATTCCCGTGCGTTCTTAAAAATAATTCAGCATTGTAAAAATTATCAAAATAATTTAATGGCGAACTGGTACCAAAACGAATTCCTTTGATTTCTTGTAAATTGATATAAAAAACTTGTTGTTTTAAAGGTGTCACGCCCCCAAACTTAAATCGGTCAAAGGTTTCAGAAACAGCTTCTTTTAACGAACCGTTGAACATTGAAGGAGCAGAATTATTTTTTACAGTATAGTATCCTTCCTCTGCTGTATAGTCGATAATTTTGCCACCATCTACCAAAAGCATGGCTGTGTTTGGATAGACATGAACGACAGATCCATCAGTCAAAACATCTTCAGTTCCTTTACGATTGGCACCAAGTTTATCATTTTTACATACCTTAATGCCTTTTGTC
The DNA here is from genome assembly GCA_019115705.1 of Candidatus Tetragenococcus pullicola. Taxonomy (GTDB): domain Bacteria; phylum Bacillota; class Bacilli; order Lactobacillales; family Enterococcaceae; genus Tetragenococcus; species Tetragenococcus pullicola. The sequence goes on from DXDB01000081.1 coordinate 7,828, forward strand.
ATTACGGTTTGGTCACCCAATTGGTCTGGTTCTACAATTTCTAGCCATTGATCTGAAAGACCTGAACCAATTGTGCTTGTTGCGGCTTTGATTAACCCCATCTTTTTTCCTCCTCGTTTTATTATTGAGAAAATCTGTTAAAAAATTTAAGCTTATTATACCATATTTCAATCGCTTTCTTAAATCGGGCGCAAGACTGAATAGGGAGACATTATCCAAAATTAGAATGATAAGCATTTTTTTAGATGCAAAAAATTTTTTAAAGTTCAGTATTCTCTCTTATTTTAGGTAGTTTTTTCCTTAAAAGTCTCGTATAATAATAGATAGTGAATTTTTGGAAAAGAGGTGACAATGTGGCTTATCAAGCACTGTATCGGGTATGGCGCTCCCAACGTTTTGATGATGTGGTTGGACAAAAAGCAATTACACAAACATTAAAAAATGCAATCATTCAAGAACAAATTTCGCACGCTTATCTATTTACAGGCCCGAGAGGAACTGGGAAAACAAGTGCTGCGAAAATATTTGCGAAAGCCGTCAATTGTCCCAATAGCGTCGATGGAGAACCATGTAATAAATGTCCGATGTGTAAGTCTATTACTGACGGCTCACAAGAAGATGTCATAGAAATTGATGCTGCCAGTAACAATGGTGTAGAAGAGATACGATTTATCAGAGACCGTGCCAATTATGCACCAACACAAGCAAAATACAAAGTTTATATCATCGATGAAGTTCACATGTTGTCTACAGGTGCTTTTAATGCTCTTTTAAAGACATTAGAAGAACCAAAAGAAAAAGTTATTTTTATTTTAGCTACAACGGAACCCCATAAAATCCCGGCAACGATTATTTCAAGAACGCAACGATTTGACTTCAAGCGAATACAAGCAGAAGATATCGTCGACCATTTAGCCTTTATTTTACAAAAAAGTGATTGCGATTATGAATCAGAAGCTTTACAACTAATCGCCAGAGCTGCAGAAGGTGGCATGCGCGATGCCTTGAGTATCCTTGACCAAGCCATTTCTTTTAGCGATGGAAAAATTACACTAGCTAGTGCCATGGAGGTCACAGGTAGTTTAACTTATGAGATGATGGATCAACTGATGGGGCAATGTTCGGAGCTTAAAGTAGCAGAAGCTTTGGAAAGTCTGGAAGAAATTCTAGCTTTGGGGAAAGAAACCCGAAGATTTTTAGAAAACTTATTGGTTTATTGCCGAGACTTATTGATTTTCCAACAAGCTCCGCAATTATTGGAAGAAAAGTCTACACAGTTGACAGAAGCTTTTAAAGAATTGGCGCAACGATTACCTTCACAACAGATTTATTATTGGATCGAAGTTTTAAATAGCACCCAAAATGAAGTTCGCTTTACCAACAATCCAATGATTTATTTAGAAGTGGCAGTGGTAAAATTAGCAAGTACTCCTCCAGCAAAACAAACGGAATCTGCTAAAAATAAAGAAGAGAATCAAACAATTGGACAAATGCAAGAAGAAATTGCCCAGTTAAGACAAGAAATTCAAAACCTTAAAAAAAATGGTAGGATAGAGGCGCCAGCTAAAAAAGAAAAAGTCCACCATAAAGCAACGAATCATTCCTATCGCTTACCTAAAGAACGGGTATTTCATGTCTTGAAAGAAGCAACCAAACATGATTTAGCCAATGTCAAAGATGCTTGGGACGACTTACTTGATTCATTGACAGCTACACAAAAAGCAATGTTGAGAGCTAGTGAACCAAAAGCTGCTAGTCATGAAGGGATAGTGATTGCTTTTGATTATGAAATTATTTGTCAACGAGCAGCGAATGACCCAGATTTTATCTTGGCTGTTCAAAATAATTTTAGTAAAATGATACCAAACTATTCACCAGATCCTGTGTTTGTGACTGGAGAGAGTTGGCCAAAACTTCGTCAAGAATTTATTGCCAGTGATTATGAAGTAAATGGGCAATCAGAGTTAACAGAAGATTCGCCTGCGTCTACAAAACAAGAAGACCAAACAGAAACTATTGTTACAAAAGCAGAAGAGCTATTTGGCTCATTAACAAAAATAGAAGATAATTAATAAAGGAGTGTCAATTGTGATGCGAGGTATGGGAAATATGCAAGGCATGATGAAACAAGTACAAAAAATGCAAAAACAAATGGAAAAGGATCAGGAAGCGTTAAAACTAAAAGAATTTGTTGGTGAATCTACCAATAATTATGTAAAAGTAGTTGCAACAGGTGATCGTAAGATAAAAGATATCACAATCGCTCCAGCTATTATTGATTCGGATGATCCAGAAATGTTGCAAGATTTGGTTTTAACAACAATCAATGATGTGTTGGATAAAATCGATAAAGAAAATGAAGCCATGATGGGACAATATACCAAAGGAATCCCAGGTTTATAAAAAGGAGACTTGAGCGTGCAATATCCAGAACCAATCGCTCGTTTGATTGCAAGTTATATGAATTTACCAGGTATTGGACAGAAAACAGCTACCCGTTTGGCTTTTCATACAATTAATATGAAAGATGAGGTCGTCAATGAATTTGCCAAGTCTTTGTTAAGCGTCAAACGAGATTTAACCTATTGTAGTGTTTGCGGAAACCTCACACAAGAAGACCCTTGCGAGATTTGTGCAGACAAAACGCGTGATCGTTCGACGATTTTGGTTATAGAAGAACCTAAAGATGTGATGGCTTTAGAAAAGATGCGAGAATATCATGGGCTATACCATGTCTTACATGGCGTCTTATCACCAATGGAAGGAACTGGGCCAGAAGATATTAATATTTCTAGCTTATTGCAACGTCTTCAAAATGAAGAAGTTAAAGAAGTGATTATAGCTACTAATGCAACGACAGAAGGCGAAGCAACAGCCATGTATCTTTCGCGTTTGATTAAACCAGCAGGAATCAAGGTAACTCGCTTAGCTCATGGATTATCTGTTGGTAGCGATATTGAATATGCAGACGAAGTAACATTATTAAAGGCAGTAGAAGGTCGAACAGAATTGTGATTTTTTACTCAACAGATGGAGGAAATGTAAGGTGAATGGACTTTTTGTTACGATCGAAGGACCAGATGGCGCAGGGAAAACAAGCGTTCTAAATGAATTATATCCTCGTTTGCAACTGAATGCGAAACGGGCAATCGTAAGAACGAGAGAGCCTGGGGGTGTACGAATTTCAGAAAAAATACGAGAAATTATTTTAGATCCAAATTATGAAGAAATGGATGAACGAACGGAAGCCTTACTTTATGCCGCAGCAAGACGGCAACACTTGGTAGAAGTGGTCTTACCAGCTTTGAGCCAAGGTAAAATCGTCATATGTGATCGTTTTGTGGATAGTTCCATGGCTTACCAAGGTGCTGGTCGTAGAATCGGGATGGAGGGAATAGCTTCTATTAATGATTTCGCAACAGAAAAAACGACACCTGATTTTACCTTGTATTTAGATGTTGACTCGGATACGGGCTTACATCGTATTCAACAAAACCGTCAATTTCAACCAGATCGTTTGGAAATAGAAGGATTGGAATTCCACCAACGTGTTCGTCACGCCTATTTAAAATTAGCGGAAGAAAATCCTTTGCGTATTCATAAAGTTGATGCTAGGATGAGCTTACAAGATGTAGTGGATGCCAGCTATTCGGCAATTGTTGAAGCTTATCCAACATATTTTGAAGAATAATTGCAAAAATGTGGTATTATAAGAATATAATTCTTTATAAATATTTTTTTCAGCTACTAAAAGGAGTGGAGCAACATGAAATTAATCATGGCAATTGTACAAGACAAAGATAGTAATCGATTGGCCAATGAGTTTATTGATGCCAATATCCGCGCAACAAAGTTATCGACAACAGGTGGCTTTTTAAAAGCAGGAAACAGTACCTTTATCATTGGGATTGAAGATGAAAGAATCAATGATGCCTTAGAATTGATTAAAAAAACTTGTCAATCTCGCAAGCAGTTTGTTTCTACACCGATGTCTTTAGATGTTTCTTTAGATGGACAAGTTCCCTACCCGGTGGAAGTGGAAGTTGGCGGTGCAACAGTATTTGTCTTGCCAGTGGAAGATTTTCATCGTTATTAAAAATGAGGACTGGCGAAAAGAATTTTTTCCCAGTCTTTTTCTGTCGTCAAGAAAAAAGTATCCATTGCTTTTTTGATTAATAGTAGGAGGAAATCAAATGGGAGTGACATCTCGTGCGTTAACACAAATGAAAAGAGTGGTTGAGCATGGGAGAATGTCTCATGCTTATCTTTTTGAAGGAAATCGTGGTACTGGAAAACATGAAACGGCTATCTGGTTGGCAAAGGCATTGTTTTGTCAAAAGAAAGTAAACGGGGAGCCTTGTAATGAGTGTGTTGATTGTTTACGAATCAATCAAAATGATCATTTGAACGTTCAAGTGATTGCTCCAATTGGTCAAACCATAAAAGTGGCTCAGATTCGTGAGTTACAAGCTGAATTTTCAAAAAGTGGTTTTGAAAAGAATTTACGAATTTTTATTATTCAAGAAGCCGATAAAATGAATCAAAGTGCAGCAAATAGTTTATTGAAGTTCTTAGAAGATCCTAGCGGGAACTTTTTAGCCATCTTAGAAACTGAAGCCTTAGGAAAAATCTTACCGACAATCCAATCACGGTGCCAAATCATTCATTTTGCACCCCTTTCTAAAACTGTATTGGAAGATAAACTAAAAGAAGCAGGCGTTTCTCCTTCGAGTGCTAAGATCTTAAAAAGTGTTACCAACAGTTATCAAAAAGCAGTTGAAATATCTCAAAATGAATGGTTTAATGGTGCTAAGGATGCTGTGCAACAATGGTTTTTCTACTTGCAAAAAAAAGATTCTCAAGCTTTTGTCTATGTACAAAAAAAATTAGTTTCTTTTGCAAAAGAAAAAGAACAGCAAACGCTCATTTTATCAATGCTCACCTATTTTATGCAGGAAAAAAGAGATGAATTATTAAAAGAAGGTCGAGCCGTTCAAGAAATGAGTCGCCAACTAGAACTTGTTTTACAGGCACAACAAAAACTTGGGAGTAATGTTGCTTTTCAAGGAGTTAGTGAACAGCTTGCCTTGAGGATCTTGAGATAAAACGATTTTTTTAGAAAGGAAGAGGCAAATGGTTGAAGTAGTGGGTGTTCGTTATCATACAGCAGGTCACATCTATTATTTTTCTCCAAAAGACAAAAAATTTTCATTAAATGATAAAGTATTAGTTGAATCGAAACAATCACAATATATTGCAAGAGTCGTTATTGGAAACAAAGAAATGACAAAAGAAGATCTTCCTAACGAGGTAAAGCCTATTCTTCATCGAGCTAGCGCTGCAGAATTGCAACAAGATCAACAAAATAAAAAAGATGCTCAAGAAGCGATGGGAATTACCAAGAAAAAAATCAATGAACATCATTTGAAGATGAAACTTGTCAGTATCGAATATACATTTGACCGTAGCAAAATGATCTTTCAATTTACAGCAGATGGACGTGTTGATTTTCGTGAACTGGTTAAAGATCTAGCTGGTATTTTTCATACACGAATCGAGCTTCGACAAATCGGTGTTCGAGATGAAGCCAAACGACTGGGTGGCATCGGTCCTTGCGGGAGGCCATTATGTTGCTCGACCTTTTTAGGAGATTTTGCTCCCGTATCAATTAAGATGGCAAAAGATCAAGGTCTTTCTTTAAATCCCAGCAAGATTTCAGGCTTATGTGGTCGCTTGATGTGTTGTTTAAACTATGAAAATGACATGTATGAAGAGGCCAAGCGAGAATTGCCTGATTTTGGTACGCTCGTTGATACACCTGATGGAAAAGGACGCGTTGTTGGTTTGAATTTATTGAGTCGTGTACTAAAAATCCGCTTAAAAGGTTTAGAAGCCACGGTTGAATATGATTATGACGAGTTAAAAGAAGCTGTTAAAGCAGGTGAAACAGATGTCAATGGATAAACGATCCTTATATGATGGATTAAACGACTTTGAATCTGAACTGGAACACTTATTAGAAAATTTAACAGAGATGAAAGCTTCTTTACAAGACGTTGTTGAAAAAAATACCACCCTAGAATTAGAAAATCAACGCCTGCGTGACAGGCTACGAGAACTTAACCAAGAAACCTTGCCCAAATCTGAAAAAGGGCGTCAAGAGTTGTCTCAATCACGCATGAATCTTGAAAAAATCTATGAAGAAGGATTTCATGTTTGTTATGATTTATATGGATCACGGCGCGAAAATGACGAACCTTGTGCCTTTTGTTTGGAAGTCATTTATCGTGAAAGTGGTAAGTAATTTTAGAATTGATAAAATTTGTTGACTGGTCTCATAGTTGAGGTGACCAGTCTTTTTTCAAAAAAGGAGGAGAAATGACTAGCCAGCGCAGTTTTAAAAAAGAAAAGGGAATTTTGTATTTAGTGCCTACGCCTATTGGTAATTTGGAAGATATGACGTTTCGTGCGGTAAACATTCTTCAATCAGTCGATCTGATTGCTAGTGAGGATACCAGAAATACACAGAAACTTTTAAATCATTTTGAGATTAATGTCCCTCAAAAAAGTTTGCATGAACATAATTATAAAGAACGTGTTCCTCAGCTTTTGGAATTTCTGAAACAAGAAAAAAATATTGCTCAAGTTAGTGATGCTGGCATGCCTTCGATCAGTGATCCGGGTCATGAACTGGTTTTAGCTTGCCTAGCTGAAAATATCCCAGTCGTTTCTTTACCCGGACCTACAGCGGGACTGACAGCCTTGATTGCTTCTGGTTTGAAGCCACAACCTAATTATTTTTATGGCTTTTTACCTAGAAAAAAGAAAGAACAATTAAGCGAATTAGAAAAATTATCTAATCAAGAAGCAACGATGATTTTTTATGAATCCCCATATCGAGTGGCTTCTACTCTAGAAAATATGAGAAAAATCTTTGGGGAAAAACGAAAGGTCGTTATTTGTCGCGAATTGACTAAAATTCACGAAGAATATATACGAGGGACCATTCAAGAGGTGCTTGACTATATCAAAGAAAACGCACTTAAAGGAGAATGTTCTTTATTGGTCGCTGGTAATCCAGAGCCTATTGTTGAAAAAATTGTAAGTAAAGGAACGTTACAAGAACAAGTGGAGGATTTAATTAATCAAGGCTTAAAACCAAACGAAGCAATTAAACAAGTAGCAAAAGATAATGACTTAAAAAGACAAGAAGTATACAACGAGTTTCACAATATTGGCTAAATGAATCATGAGATTTGGAGGAATAATAATGCCAGAGCTGCAATTTCCTTTAAAAAATGACACCTCAAGAAAAATTATTCATATTGATATGGATGCCTTTTTTGCCTCGGTTGAAGAAAGAGACAACCCCGAACTAGCAAAGCACCCTTTAGTGATTGCCAGACATCCTAGAGATACAGGAGGCAAAGGAGTTGTAACGACGGCAAACTATAAAGCTCGTCAATATGGCATCCATTCGGCCATGAGCGCACAAAAAGCTTATGAATTATGTCCTAAAGCTGTCTTTGTGCCAGGAAATCACCAAAAGTATCGAGAAGTTTCTCACCAAGTTCGAGCTATTTTTCAGCGCTATACCGAAGTAATTGAACCAATGTCAATCGATGAAGCCTATTTAGACGTAACTAGCAATAAAAAAAATGAGAAATCAGCACTAAAAATCGCACGCTTTATTCAACGGGATATCTGGCAAGAACTTCAACTGACTTGTTCAGCAGGAGTCAGCTACAATAAGTTTTTAGCTAAATTAGCTTCCGATTACCACAAGCCAAAAGGGATTACTTTGATTACTCCTGAAGATGCTGTCGACTTTTTAAAGGACTTACCCATTGAAAAATTCTATGGTGTGGGTAAGAAAACTGTTCCAAAAATGAATGAATTAGGTATCTTTACTGGGAGCGATCTCTATGAAAAAAGTGAGATGGAATTGATTCAGAATTTTGGTAAAATGGGTTATTCCTTATATCGAAAAGTACGAGGTATTCATAATGCACCGGTTAATGTGATTCGACAGCGAAAATCGGTCGGACGTGAATTGACTTATGGTAAGCCCTTAGCTACAGAAGAAGAATGTCTGGCTCAGCTCAGACAGATTGCCGAAAAAGTAGCAGAATCGCTGAAAAAAGAACAAAAACACGGCAAGACAGTTGTTCTCAAAGTCAGGTACAGTGACTTTACCACAATTACAAAAAGAAAAACGTTCAATGAATATATTCATGAAAAAGATAAAATATTTTCTGAAGCGAGTTTAATTTGGGAAGAAGTGGGGGGCGTGGAAAAAGGGATTCGATTGTTAGGAATTACGGTTACTAATTTGGATCCGTTGACTTACGAGAATATCGTCTTACCACTATGGGATACAGGCAATCCTTATTCATAAAAAACCAGAAAGAAATCATTTTTGCTGATTTTTTTCTGGTTTTTTGTTGTTTATAATTTAGAAATGCTGCATTATTCTTCAAATGAAGGATTGTTTATGGATTTGTTCATAAGAAGTTGAAGCATCTTTACATTTATCCCAAATAATTACTTTTCCGGCTTTTAATGATTTTTGGACATCAATGATTCGTTGGTTACTACTGCCACGAAATTGGAGGTTCAAATCTTTTTTGTCTAGTTCAAATCGTCCATCGACTAATACATCAATCATCGATAATAACTCTAATTTATCGTCGGTTTCTAAAAGAAGTTCTTCAAAAGTATAACCTGTCCAACTCCAAATATCTTTTTCATGGCTGTAAGTTTCTCTTAGACGGTGAACCACTTGTAGACAAACGGGGGTATTTAAAAAAGGTTCTCCACCTAATAGAGTCAAGCCTTGAACGTAATCATGAGCAAGATCTGCCATTATTTTGTCTTCTAATTCTTTGGTATAAGCCGTTCCATAACGAAAACTTTGAACAGCTTTATTAAAACAACCTTCACAGGCAAACAAACAGCCACTGACATACAAACTATTGCGCACACCTTCGCCATCGACAAAATTGAAAGCTTTGTAATCGGCAATGTAATTTTTACTATAATCTTCTGCCCGCCATTGTTTTGGGGTAGGATTTCGCATTTTTTCACAACCTTTTCAAAAAAATAAATAAAAGAGAAAGAAGTCTGTTGGTTTTTGTTTTTCACAGCTTTTCTTTCTCTTTCAGGTAGTTACTCACTTCATATGTTTGACACGAGAAGAGATCTCTTTATGACGGCCATGAACCATAGGCCGAGCTTGAGGGTTTCCTAGATAGCCACACGTACGTTTTACCACGTCACAGGTTTTCGGATCATGATTGCCACATTTTGGACATTCAAAGCCGCGGTCAGTCGGTGTAAAGTCGCCTTCAAAACCACATTTGTAACAATGGTCAATTGGCGTATTTGTTCCTAAATATCCAACTTTATCATAAGCGTAATCCCAGACAGCTTCTAGAGCTTTCGGGTTTTGTTGTAAAACAGGATACTCACAATAATGGATAAAACCACCAGAACAATATTTTGGATAATCTTTTTCAAAATCAAGTTTTTCAAAAGGAGTAGGTGCTTTTCGGACATCATAGTGAAAACTATTGGTATAGTATTCTTTATCAGTAATATTTTCGACAATTCCAAATTTCTCTGTGTCTAAGCGACAAAAACGATCTGTTAGACTTTCACTTGGGGTAGAATACACACTAAAATGATAGCCATATTCATCGCCCCAATCATCGGCATGTTCTTTCAAATCTTTTACGATATCGATAGTGAATTGTTTGGCTTCTTTGTCATCTTCCCATGCACCACCATAAAAGGCAGAAGCGACTTCATAAAGGCCAATATAGCCAAGTGATACAGTTGCCCGTTTATTCTTAAATAATTCATCGACGGATTCTTCACGGGTCAATCGTTTACCAAAGGCACCATACATATATAAAATTGGCGCATTTTCTGGAATGGCCTCCTTGCAACGATTGACACGATAAACTAAAGCATCTTTTACGATTTGGAGACGTTCTTCTAAAAGATTCCAGAATTTTTCTTTATCACCATCAGCTTCCATAGCAATTCGTGGTAAGTTTAAGGTAACAACGCCTAAATTCATTCGTCCGACATTGACTTCCTCTCCATTTTCATCTTTCCAACCTTGCAAAAAGGAGCGACAACCCATTGGCACTTTGAAACTACCGGTAAGTTCAACAATTTTGTCATAGTTCAAGATATCAGGATACATCCGTTTGGTCGCACATTCAATTGCCAATTGTTTGACATCATAGTTAGGATCGCTTGTATCTAAATTGACCCCGCGCTTGATACTAAAAATTAATTTAGGGAAGATGGCGGTCCGGTGTTCACTGCCTAATCCATTGATCCGATTTTGTAAAATTGCTTTTTGGATTTCTCGTTCAAACCAATTGGTCCCAAGCCCAAAGCCAACCGAAGTAAAAGGAGTTTGCCCATTAGAGGTGAACAATGTATTGATTTCATATTCTAAACTTTGCATGGCATCATAAATATCTTTTTTGGTTTTCTTACTGGCAAAAGCTTCTTGTCGGTCGTTGCCGTCGATCCATTCTTTTGCATCTTTTAAATGTTTTTGATAGTTTAATTTGGCAAAGGGAGCTAACACTTCATCTAAACGGTCTGCAGAACAACCACCATATTGACTAGAAGCAACATTGGCAATGATTTGTGAAATTTGCGCAGTGGCTGTTTGGATTGATTTTGGTGATTCTACTTCGGCATTACCAATTTTAAAGCCGTTATTCAACATTCCTTTAAAATCAATCAGACAGCAGTTTGTCATCGGCTCATAAGGGTGGTAATCTAAATCGTGATAATGAATATCTCCTTTTTGATGGGCGTTGGCAACATGCGGTGGCAACATTTTTAATCCAATCGATTTTCCTACAATACCAGCTGTCAAATCTCGTTGAGTATTAAAAACATTACTGTCTTTATTGGCATTTTCGTTAACTACACTTTGTTCTTTCTCACGTAATTTCCCAATTGTAAAGTTGATATCTGTGGCTTTACTACGGTCAAAATCGCGTTGTGTGCGATAGTGAATGTAAGCCTGTGCCGTTTCATATTCATGATTTTCAAGTAAGGTATGTTCAACGATATTTTGAATTTCATAAATTTTAATATCTTCTGCAAAACGGGTGCGGATCTCGTCGTTAATCAAACCAACAATCGTGGTGATTTGATTATGATCTAAAGCAGATAAATGCCCTTGAATTTCTGCCTTTGCTTTAACAATTGCATCATAAATTTTTTGTTCATCAAATTCAACCGATCGACCATCTCGTTTAATAACATTTATTTCTTTGTCGCTTTGAGTCGTCTCTTGTTCATTTTTTCCTTTAAGTTTCATCATTAGTACCAACTCCTTTGTTCTGTTTCTATCATATAGGAGTTCTTTAGAAAATACAAGAGAATTTATAACTATATATTGTGTTATATTGACCAATTCTGTTTAATAGATACAAGATATAGTATGATATTCGTTTCTATTTTTGATAAAAAAATAACAATATAAGGGCTTCAAAGCTGTTTTTAGCTATACAATGTGCGCTTTATTTCAAAAAAAATAAAAACATGATAAGCTTAAAGAGAAAAAAGAAAGGATGAGAACTATGAAGTTGACCGTGTTGGGTTGTTTGGGTGCTTACCCGTTTAAAGGAAAGGGTACAAGTAGCTACCTTTTACAATCAGAAGGATTTAATTTGTTGATCGACGCAGGCAGTACTACCTTAACGCAATTGGAAAAAGTAATCGATCCTTTAGAATTAGATGCCGTGATTTTAAGCCATTATCATCACGATCATATCGCTGATTTAGGTGTTTTACAATATTATTGGCAACTCTATCCCGGTGCCGAAAACCGCAATCTTTTGCCCATTTATGGCCATGGAAGAGATAAGTTTCATTTTCAAGAACTCAGCCTGCCAGAGGTTTCTCAAGGCTACGATTATTTGCAAGTAGAACAATTGAACTTAGGACCGTTTTCTGTTACATTTATGGAGACGATACATCCTGTTGTATGCTATGCGATGCGTTTTGTTGAAAATAGTACAGGTAAAGTTTTTGTATTCACTGGAGATTCCGGTTATTTAGAATCGTTCGTAGATTTCGCCAAGAATAGTGATTTGTTTTTAGCAGATACTTATTTATTTGAAGGAAATGAACGCCATCAAGCGCATTTTACTGCGAAAGAAAGTGGCGAAATTGCTCGTTTAGCCAATGTAAAAAAACTTGTCTTGACCCATCTACCACAGCATGGTGATTTGCATAAATTAAAAGGGCAAGCGGCAAGAGCGGCTGGAAAGGAAACTATCGTCGAATTAGCAGCAGTAGGAAAAGTATTTGAAATTTAGA
>DXDB01000082.1 GCA_019115705.1 Candidatus Tetragenococcus pullicola
CTAAATTTAGGTTAATATTAAGTTGGGTCATATCTAATCTCTCCTATTACTTTGTTATTTTCGCAAACTACATTGTAACACAGGAGGTTGGGTGTGACCCTCTTTTACACAATTATACGGACACAACTAAAAGAATTGAAAAGAAATGGCCACGAAATCAATCGTGGCCAAAAGAATTGAAAAGTAACGGCCACGAAGTCAATCGTGGCCAAAGAAATTGAAAAGAAATGGCCACGAAATCAACCGTGGCCAAAAGAATTGAAAAGTAACGGCCACGAAGTCAACCGTGGCCAAAAGAATTGAAAAGAAATGGCCACGAAGTCAATCATGACCAAAGGATTGATGAAAAGCAATAACCTCAATCAAGGAAAGTTATCTTTTAATGGGTTGGAAAAAGTGGTAGTTTAGCTAGGTATTTGATATCGTTACGTTTACAAGCGTCACCTTCCGCTAACAAGGCCAGTTGGTCGACGACATGAGCGCCTGCTTTTTCGACTAATTGTTTTAGTGCAGATAACGATTCGCCAGTGCTAATGACATCATCGATCAAAATTACTTTCTTTCCTTTCAATTCACGAACATCTCTTCCATCTAAAATTAGTTGTTGGCTTTTTTGCGTTGTGATGCTATTAACTGTTATGCAAAGAGGGTCTTTCATATAAGCTTTTATGGATTTTCTTGCAACATAATACTTTGAATGATTGAATTCTTGGGCAATGCATTGAACCAAGGGGATTCCTTTGGCTTCGGCAGTGACAAAATAGTCAAAGTCACTTTGAATCATTTGAGCTAAGGCCTTGGCCCCCGTGCTCGCTAATTCGGTATCTCCTAATAACACAAAAGAGGCGATTGACAACTCTTCATTTAAAGGAATGATTGGTAATTCTCGAGATAATCCGGCAATCGTTAATTGATAAGTTCTCATGATTATAAAAACACTCCTAACAAAGGTAGAATAAATTTGACAACGACACCAGTGAGCATACCAAAGAAAGGGTCAGCAAAAAAGCTTACAATCATAGTCAATCCAGTGGTCATGGGTTCAATAGCTGCGCCGGTTGCAAAGTTTGAGGGAGTCGTTACAATCGCCCCTAAAACAAAGAGAAAACCTGCAATAGATTCCATGGGAACAAATTTTCCTAGCTTGGGTAATAAACCAAATAAAAGTAAAGCAGCCATGAGAACCATCATTAATACCCCGGCAAAAACTGGATGCGGTGCACTGCCTGTTGCTGAAATGATTGATTCTAATGGAGCTCCGCCAAATAAACCACTGACCAAATCAGCAATTGAACTGACCACTGTTAAAACATCGACATTGACTGGATTGGTTTCTTGTCCTGTCATGGATCCAGTAATCATTCCAAAAGAAATGTTCGATCCCACATTTAAACAAGCCAATGCTAAAGCACCACGCAAAATTTTTGGGGTGAGTGTTAGTGGTTTGATAAAATTTAACTTTCGCTCTGCTACGCCATCAGGCAATTCAAAAAATTCCTTTTTGTATAAACTGGAGTAAAGTGTTGGCAAGGAAACAGAAATCACGATGGTATAGACTAAGTTTTTAGTGAAAACATAGGTGATTAAAGCGGAAGCAAATGAAATAAGTCCTACGATTCGTTTGTTTTTTAACATATCAATAGAAGCTCTCACCAAAATTAAACCAACCCCGGCCATCATACCTGAAGTAATTTCGATACCAATAAAGTCAACAAGTTTATCCATCCAACCAAGCAAACCAACAACAGTCATGATAAGCGCTGCATAGAAAATAATCGAAATCCGTTCCCGTTTATTCGTTCCCATGGTTCCGGCAACGGTGATGGTCTCTACTTGAAAAGAAACCGGAGCCACTGATTTTGTAAAAGCATTGACGACAGCTGAAAAAATAAAGCCTAACGCAGTAGGAAAGGCCGCAAATCCGAACGATAAGGCAAGAATGCCTTGAGGAATCCCATTAATAACGACTCCAATGGCGGCCAGTAGATCCTGAATAAATGCCAATAATGTTCTCTCCCTTTTGTTTTTGTATAAATTAAGAATACAATCCCTTTTATTTTTAATCAATAAAAAATGAATAAACATAAAATTTATAAGGATAATCGTTCGTGTTTTAAGGTATAAAAGCAACTATTAAATTCTTTTTTATCGATTGGCTAGATAAAAACGAATGAACAGCAGAATGAGAACCTTCTCGAAATTTTCATGAAAAGTGTTATACTGAGAAAGAGTTGAATGGCATTTAATTTTTAGGAGGGATTTTTTTGGAAGAACGATCGTCCAAACTGTCAAGAAGTTTTATTTTACTGTTGGCTATTACCTGTGGCGTAGTGGTTGCCAATATGTATTACGCGCAACCAATCGAAACACAGATTGCTAAAAGTTTCCATGTGTCGATCCGTGCAGTTGGAGTCATTCCTATGATGACTCAAATTGGTTACGCATTAGGCCTAGTGTTTATTGTTCCTTTAGGAGATTTAATGAATAAACGAAAACTGATTATTACCATGTCAGCTTTGTCAGCATGTTCTCTTTTGCTCGCTTTTTTTGCGTCGGGATTTCATTTATTTATTGGCGCGTCTTTTTTGATTGGTTTACTTTCAGTCGTTCCTCAGATTATTATTCCTTATGGCGCTGTATTGGCGGGGCCTAAAATCAGAGGTCAGGTGATGGGAACACTACTAAGTGGTCTGTTGACGGGGATTTTGTTGTCACGAACGTTTTCAGGAATACTGGCAAGTTTTTTACCTTGGAAAGCAATCTATCTCATTGCCCCCGTTTTGATATTCATTTTGACTGCGGTTTTAATTTTTAAAATGCCCGAAGATGAGAGTCGGTCTTCTACACTTTCTTACTGGGAAACGTTAAAAAGTATCCCAAGTTTAATCAAACAACAAGCGGTTTTACGCGAAGCAGCTGTTTCAGGATTTTTCATGTTTGGAACTTTTTCGCTCTTTTGGGCAACGTTGATCTTTTATATTAGTAGTCCAGTCTATCATTGGGGGACTTTTGAAGCAGGCGTGTTGGCTATTTTTGGTTTGGCCGGAGCGCTTGCTGCCCCTATGATTGGGCGCTTCTCCGATCGTTATTCACAACGCACGATTGTTTTAATGGGGCTACTTATGCAAACGACTAGCTTTATTTTTTTACGTTTTGGTGGTGGACACCTACTTATTTTAGTTTTAAGTATTATTTTATTAGATGTTGGAAATCAATTTGGCCAAGTTGCTAATCAAACACGGGTTCAAAATCTTGGAGTTACGGTAAGTAATCGTAACAATACCGTTTTTATGTTCTCCTATTTTATCGGTGGCGCTTTTGGCTCTTTTGTAGGCACTCAGATGTGGGATCAGTTTGGTTGGTCAGGCGTGACCTTGGCAGCTTTACTCTTTCAATTATTAGCATTTTTATGTCATTTTCTTTTGTTCCGGCCAAAAAAAGTGTGAAACAATTTTTGCTTCACACTTTTTTGGTTACTTTTCAAAATGCTTCATCCAGTAAGGCAATCTTTCGCTGATTTTAGTCGGACGAACAATATAATTTTCTTTGGCTAGTTCATTTCCGATAAAGCTATGAAGATAAACAGCGGCATTGAGGGTGGCTATATTTTTATCAAATTGGGCCATAAAAGCCGTGATAATTCCAGCTAAGGTGTCACCCATCCCACCTGTGGCCATGCCAGGGTTTCCTGAAATATTACGAAAACTACCTTCATTTGTGTAAATTTCTGTTTGCGAACTTTTCAAAACGATGATTGCTTGCATGACCTCTTGTACCTTTTGATTAAAGGTTTCTTTTTGATCTTTGATAGCCAAACCACTTAATCGTTGCCATTCCATTTCATGCGGGGTGAATATTGTTTGCTTAGGAAAAGGCAATTTATAACGATTATTGGCCATTAAAGTAATAGCGGAACCGTCGATAATTAACCATTGGGATTCTTTTTGATGCTGTAAGACCCATTCTAGTAGGTTAGACCCGTGTTTGTCCGTTCCTAAACCCGGACCAATCAATAATAGGTCTGCTTCTGAAAAAACAGATTTCAACGCTTTTTCATCTTGCCAATCGATAATCATCACTTCAGGTAGGCGAGCATGTAATGCTGTTTTATTGACAGGATCACAAGCAACAGTAGTCAGACCTGCTCCTGCATTTACACAAGCTTCGGCACTCATCATAATCGCCCCACCGTATTGCGCATTTCCTCCAATGAGTAAAGTTTTTCCAAACGTTCCTTTGTGCGAATGATCTGGACGTTTCTTGATGATTTCAAGACAATTTTCAGTTAATTGTTGCATCCATATCCCCTCTTTCTAAGCCCATTATACATAATTATAGAAAGTAAATACAAATTTTATCAGTAAGAACAATTAAATAGTCAATCCATCGTTAAATGAGTTCACTCTTAATAACTTAATCATCTTTTCTTCAACATTTTTAGTAGCTCTACATCGTTATTTAGATTTAATAAATAACAAGATAAAACGTAAAAAAAGGACTTACACAAAGCATTCAATTAGGACATGTTTACTATTTCATTTAAGGAAGTATAAAAAATGCCTATTTTTCTGAAAATTCTAACATTTAATTGACAAAAATATAGATTGATGATATCTTGAATGTGCAATATTTAAAAATATAAATAGTAAGGGAGTCTTTCTTATGCGTTATGATTTTGACAACAAAGTCGCTATCGTCACTGGTGGCGCAAATGGCATTGGCAAGGAAGTTGTGAAGGGAATCGTGGATGGTGGTGGTAAAGTAGCTGTTTTGGATATCGCCGACGAAGCAGGTAAAAAAACAGTAGCCGAATTAGGGGATGGGCATCGTTACTATCATGTTAATCAAGGAGATCGTGATGAAGTTAACAAAACGTTTCAACAAATTATAGCAGACTTTGGTAAAATCGATGTGTTAATCAATGTTGCTGGAGTCATCAGTGCAAAGCCATTTGATGAGCTAAGTCCTGAAGAATGGGACCGCACGATCCACATCAATTTAACCGGACCATTCAACACTGTTCACGCCATTTGGAATCATTTCAAAAATAATGGTGGCGGTCGTATCGTTAATGTTTCCTCTGTTGCGGGCAAAATTGGTGGCGGTTTGTTAGGAACTAGTGCTTATGCTTCTTCCAAAGCTGGTTTGAATGGTTTCACGAAAGCTATCGCTAAAGAAGGAGGTAAATATGGAATTTATGCCAACGCCGTAGCTCCTTCGTTTACGAAAACCGGTATGACAACTGAACTTCAAGAAAATAAAGAGAAAAATGCGAAAGTGATTGGTATCATTCCACTTGGACGTCCGGCTGAACCTGTCGAAATCGCACAAATGATCCTATTCTTTGCAAGTGATGCAGCAAGCTTTATTACCGGTGAAATCGGTGATTGCGATGGTGGCATCGTCATGGACGGTTGATCAAATTAAATAAGGAGTTTAAAATAATGGAAAAAAAAGAACATAAATCAATTTCGATACCCGGTGGGAATATTATCATTCCCATGTTTGTTGGGGCTTTTCTGAATACTTTCTTTCCAAAAGTTTTAGAAATC
This sequence comes from Candidatus Tetragenococcus pullicola, assembly GCA_019115705.1. Classification (GTDB taxonomy): domain Bacteria; phylum Bacillota; class Bacilli; order Lactobacillales; family Enterococcaceae; genus Tetragenococcus; species Tetragenococcus pullicola. The sequence continues at coordinate 5,553 of DXDB01000082.1, forward strand.
GGAGGGTTTACGACACCGTTAGCCCAAGGTTCGGGAGCTTTAGTCGGTGCCTTTCTCTTCATTATAGGAGGAACGATTTCCTTTAAGTCATCGGCAGCAGCTGCCAAACGTGGAGGGGTGATTATTGTTACAAAAATTGCTGTTTCCGTTATTCTAGGTTTACTTGTAGCCCATATATTCAATAATAACTTTTTAGGGTTGAGTGCTTTATCGATCATTGGAGCCATGTCTGGTGCCAATAATGCTCTTTATTCTGGAATCATCCATGATTTTGGCGATGAAGTTGATGCTGGTGCTGTTGGAATCACGATTTTAAGCGTGGGACCGATGGTAACAATGATAGCTTTGGCTTCGGCAGGACTTGCAGCCATTTCACCCATGACTATGGTTGCTTCAGTCTTGCCACTTATCGTTGGTATGGTACTAGCCAATATTTTCCCGGCGGTTCGGCAAATTTTAACTTCTGGAGTCAATGCCTCGATTGTCGTTGTTGGTTTTGCCTTAGGTTGTAGCATGAACTTCAAACAAATTTTTGTTGGTGGACTTTCTGGCATCTTATTAGGTTTTATCGTTACTTTAGTTGGAGGTGCCATTACAATCTGGACCGACCGACTTTCAGGAGGTTCTGGTGTGGCTGGCGCAGCAATTTCTTCGACTGCAGGAGCTGCGATGGCAACTCCCGCTGCACTTGCAGCAGCAGATCCAACCTATACTGCCATTGCTAGTACTGCCACAGCGCAAATATCTGCAGCTGTTGTGGTTACAGCAATCTTGACACCTATGCTGACTGCTTGGATCGCTAAGCAGAATAAAAAGAAAAAAGCTGAACCTAAAATATCTTAGATTTTAGACCAGTGTTTTCCCTTACTTGTATTATGGGAAGCACTGGTCTTTTGTTCTTGTTATAAGAAGGACTCCCTTGTGTGGCGCCTAGCTTATTTAGTAATTGATGAATAGTCGTTACAATTCACGGTAAAACTTGAGAGCTACGCCGTACGAATGTGTCTGCGATTGTCTGGTGTGGGATAGGCTAGCCAAACTTCAAATTCTCTGTAACTACTAACGTGCCCGCTGAGAGTACCAACTAGGTATTCTCCATCATCTACTCTTCCTTACTACATAAGTCAATCTAATAGTGTAGCGGCTGATTGACTCGTGAATTGTAATGAATCGTTTTTACTAGTTCAGATAATTTTTCATATTTTACCACAATCCCCTTGTTTCATGGTATCATGAAAAGGAAAAGTTTGACTATAGTTTTTATGAGGGAGGAAATCAAATGACAATTGATTGGCAAAAAGAAGTAGAGTCGAGAAAAGACGATCTACTAAAAGATTTGATTGGTTTATTAAAAATCAATAGTGAACGTGAAGATGACAAAAGCACAGAGGACGCTCCTTTTGGTCCTGGACCAAAAAAAGCTTTGCAACATATGCTTTCATATGGAGAACGTGATGGCTTTGTTGTTAAAAATGTTGATAATTACGCTGGACATATCGATTTGGGTGCTGGAGATGAAACTCTAGGTATTTTTGGACATATGGATGTTGTCCCAGCAGGCGATGGATGGGACACAGATCCTTATGATCCTGTTGTTAAAGATGGACGTATTTATGCACGAGGTTCCTCAGATGACAAAGGTCCTAGTATAGCCGCTTATTATGCAATGAAAATCATTAAGGATTTAAATTTGCCTATTTCTAAAAAAATTCGTTTTGTTGTAGGTTCAGATGAAGAAAGTGGCTGGGCAGATATGGATCATTATTTTGAGCAAGAAACTGCTCCTGATTTTGGCTTTTCTCCAGATGCTGAGTTTCCGATTATTAATGGTGAAAAGGGAAATGTATCTGTAGGATTGCATTTAAAAAATACCAATACTGGGTCTTATGTCTTAAAAGACTTCCATGCTGGGTTACGGGATAATATGGTTCCTGGAACGGCTCGGGCGATTGTTGAAACGCCAGATGAAAAAAGTGCGGATCTCATGAGTGAAGCATTCAATAAATTTCTATTGGCCAATCAATTAAGTGGTGTAGCAACTCCTGAAAAAACGACAGTTACCCTTGATTTAATCGGGAAAGGGGCTCACGGCGCTAGTCCACAAATTGGAACCAATGCAGCAACCTTTTTAGCTGTCTTTTTGGATACTTTTGATTTTGCTGGTGGTGCGAAAGACTTTTTACATGTGGTAGCAACTTTTGTTCATGAAGATTTTTATGGTGAAAAACTTGGTGTTTCTCACAATGATCCTAAGATGGGGCAATTAACGATGAATGCTGGTCTGTTTGAATTTTTACCTGAAGAAGAAGCCTTTGTTAACTTAAACTTCCGTTATCCTCAAGGAACAGATTTAGACACCATCCAAAAAGAGTTAGATAAGACATTAGCTGATTATCATGTAAACCAAACGGTGGCTAAACATCATATGTTACCTCATTATGTACCTAAAGAAGATCCTTTGGTACAAACTTTATTGGATGTTTATGAAGAACATACAGGTGAAAAAGGCGACGAACAAATCATTGGTGGTGGGACCTATGGACGTTTATTAGAACGTGGCGTTGCCTATGGCGCAATGTTTCCAGGTTTTGTCGATACCATGCACCAAGCTAATGAATTCATGGAATTAGAAGATTTATATCGTGCAACGGTTATCTATTGTGATGCGATCTATCGTTTAGTCAAATAAGTAAAACGAAACAAGCAGCCTGATTCATCAAGCTGCTTGTTTTTTTAAGAGTGGATTAAGTTTCGTTTCACATCTAATACTGTTCCTGTCTGGGCATCAGCTACAAACTCATAACTCACCAATTGGCCATCTTCTAAGCGAGTGATGCCGCCAGAGTATCCTTGTAGTTGGATAGCAAACTTACGGATATTTTGCTTTTCAAAATTAATCCATGAGCCTTCAATGGGTCCTTCCGTTAAAAAGGCCCGTTTTACTTTTTCTAAAATAATATCAGGATGGATTTTTTCTCTATTTTTTGCCCAAATGGTAGAGGCAATTCCACTGGCTAATCCGATACTTGCACCAAGGGCTACCCCTCCTTTAAAATAGTCGAGGCGTTCTTTTAATTCCATGGAAATGCTCCTTTCTGTTCTGTACTTTTAGTTTTGATAGCTATTCTTAATATTTCTTCTTTATTTTAACATATTTAAAAAAAAATCAGGTAGAAAATGTTCCAACTTCTGTCATTTACGTTATACTAGAAAGTGAGGATTCGTTTTAAATTAAACGAATAAATTAATAATGCAAAGGGAGGCTAGGTTTGGCAAGAGGCCAAACGCTTTATATGGAAGAAAAAACATTTCAACGCATCAAAGAGTTAACGGAATTACAAGGAACAAGTGGACACGAACAAGCTATTCGTGCCTATATGAGAAAAGAAATGACACCCTTAGTGGATGAAGTTGCACAAGATGGCTTAGGTGGAATTTTTGGTATTCGTCATCATGAAAAAGAAGATGCCCCCAAAATCATGGTTGCAGCACATATGGATGAAGTTGGATTTATCGTCACACAAATTACTGATCGTGGGTTGTTCAAAGTCAATCCATTAGGTGGTTGGAACCCTTACGTGGTATCGGCTCAACGGTTTACTTTAAAAACCAATAAAGGGGATTATCCATGTATTTCTTCTTCAGTTCCACCTCATTTGTTACGAGGAAAATCAGCACAAAGCGGCTTGGAAGTAAAAGATGTGTTATTTGATGCTGGCTTTGAATCTCGAGAAGAAGCTGAAAGTTTTGGTGTTCGTCCTGGCGATACAATTGTTCCTAAAGTAGAAACTGTAAAAACAGCCAATGAGAAAAATATTATTTCAAAATCTTGGGATAATCGCTATGGTTGTACGGTTGTACTAGAAGCTTTAGAAGCTTTGAAAGAAGAAAAATTAGGCCATACATTAATTGCGGGAGCAAACGTTCAAGAAGAAGTTGGTTTGCGTGGCGCACGTCCTGCTGTAACCAAATTCAAACCTGATTTATTCTTTGCTGTTGATTGTTCGGCAGCAGATGATACAATCACTAAAAATGGGACATTCGGACATTTAGGAGAAGGGACTTTATTCCGTTTTTATGATCCAGGAATGATTATGTTACCAAAAATGAAAGAATACTTACTCGATACAGCAGAAACCAATCACATTCCTTACCAATACTTTGCTTCAACAGGGGGAACAGATGCCGGAGCGGCCCATCTTTCTAATGAAGGAATTCCAAGTGCCGTTATTGGCGTTTGTGGTCGGTATATCCACACCCACCAAACATTATTTAGTATTGCTGATTTTGAAGCAGCGAAAGAAATGGTGATTCAAGTATTACGTGGTTTGGATAAATCTACTGTTGAAACAATTGTTCATGGCGCATAACTAATTAAACAATAACTAGAGGAGCTGTTTCAATGCTTTTTGGAGCAGCTCTTTTCGTTTGTTGTGGGAAAAATGGTAGACTAAAAGTATATGAAAAGAAAGTAGGTCTTGAAATGATCATTCCAAAAGATATAGAAGAACTAGCTACTTATGTTGAAAAGGGAAACACGGTGCTTTTTTTTACCGCCGATTGGTGTGGCGATTGTCGTTTTATAAAACCTTTTCTTCCTGAAATTGAAGCAGATTTTCCTGAATATACATTTGTTCAAGTGGATCGTGATCAATACATTGAGATTGCCCAAATGTGGAATATATTTGGTATCCCTAGTTTTGTTGTGATTGAAGACGGGAAAGAACGTGGACGGTTAGTCAATAAAAATAGAAAGACGAAAGAGGAAGTGGAAACATTTCTTAGCAGTCTAAAAAAATAGAAAGTTATGCTAGATTCTAAAAAATCTGTTAAAATAGATTTCGAATCTAATGGACATAGAAATGAGGAGGAAGTTTTTTGATTTTTGCATATAATCCTTTGCATGTTGGCGATACGTTAATGGTTATTTTAGAAGATGACAAGGCAATGGAACAACAAGTAACACGTGTAGATAATGTGGCGCGTATAAATACCAGCGATAATCGAGTGGTTGGCTGGAATTTTTTTGCCATCTCTGACGAGTTGAAAATAACTGGAAATGGACAAGTTAAATTGACAGATGAACAGGTGACGCATTTGAATCAAATGATGACAAAAGCGGGTTTTTCTGAGCAACTAGCCATCGACCATGAGCCCCAATTTGTGGTAGGTTTTGTCGAAAGTTGTCAACCACATCCTGATAGTGATCATTTGTCTATTACAATGGTTGATTTGAAAAATGAGAAAGTGCAAATCGTCTGTGGTGCGCCTAATATTCGTAAGGGGCTAAAAGTCGTTGTGGCCAAACCAGGTACTATGATGCCTGACGGAAGTTTGATATGGCCGGGCGAATTACGTGGCGAAAAAAGCGACGGCATGATTTGTTCAGCAAAAGAATTACAGCTAGCAAATGCTCCCTTAAAACGTGGTATTTTGGAACTCCCTCAAGAAACAGAAGTTGGTTCTGAATTTCCAATAAACTAAAAAAGCTTCTCAAGAGATTTCTTTCTTGAGAAGCTTTTTGCTTTA
>DXDB01000083.1 GCA_019115705.1 Candidatus Tetragenococcus pullicola
GGAGCTGTTAAAGTAGAAGCTGATGAAGCTAACTGGGAAACTTTTGTGATTCCAGATGATGTTGGTGGCCGCTTTACCGTTTTAACACCCGTTGGATTGTTACCAATTGCAGTTAGTGGTGCGGATATCGATGCCTTGATGCAAGGCGCAGCAGATGCACGTGTCGAATATACAGATGCTGATTTGAAGAAAAATGAAGCCTATCAATATGCTGCAATGCGAAATATTTTACACCGCAAAGGCAAAGACATAGAAATCTTGGTAAATTATGAACCAGGTATGCAATATTTCTCTGAATGGTGGAAACAATTATACGGAGAATCGGAAGGAAAAGATCAAAAAGGCATTTATCCTTCTAGTGCCAATTTCTCAACAGACTTGCATTCGATTGGTCAAACGATTCAAGATGGGCAACGCAATGTTTTTGAAACAGTTGTAAAAGTTGAAAAACCTCGAAAGAATGTAACAATTCCAGTTGAAGAGGCAGATTTGGATGGACTGGGTTACTTACAAGGCAAAGATATGGACTTTGTAAATGGCAAAGCTTTCCAAGGTACACAATTGGCTCACACTGATGGAAATGTTCCTAACCTTTTAGTTAAGATCCCAACAATGGATGCTTATACGTTAGGATACACCATGTACTTCTTTGAAATTGCTGTGGGTATTTCTGGTTATTTAAATGGTGTGAATCCATTTGACCAACCAGGTGTTGAAGAATATAAGAAAAATATGTTCGCCCTTTTAGGAAAACCAGGCTATGAAGAATTAGCCGAAGAATTAAATAAACGCCTATAATTTAGGTCACTTATTATACAAAATAAAAAGCATCCGTTTATGGATGCTTTTTATTTTTACAAAAGGTTGTTTTTCAACCATCAAGGAAATATATCTTTTCTTGCGTAAGTGAAACTTTGATAAAATCGGTTCTGGCAAGTGAGAGATTCGCACACTTAGTGATTTAAAGTACATTTTTTTCAAAAGGAAACTAGGAATGCAACCTTTCGTATAAAGGAAAATAAAAAAACGCATTCAAGAAAAAATTTAGAAATAACACTTGCATTTTAGGAGAAAAAATAAGACAATAGGATTCACGGAGAGTTGGCAGAGTGGTAATGCAACGGACTCGAAATCCGTCGAACCGGCTAATACCGGCGCGCAGGTTCAAATCCTGTACTCTCCTTTGGGGAAGCTAGAAATCTTATTAAAATAGGGTTTCTAGCTTTTTTAATTTTTTGACTAATCAAGTGACCAGTAAGCATACAATATATAAAACTTTTGCGAAAATAGAAAAAACGAACGGAAATAAGAGTATGGGATTTTTTTCATCAAAAAAACGATAAAAAGGCATTCTGACGATGTGCATTTTAGTAATCGGGAAAACAGGAGTTGAACCTGCGACCCCTTACTCCCGAAGCAAGTGCTCTACCAAGCTGAGCTATTTCCCGGAAAATGAAAGAAAATTGTTTTATTAGCCAACCAAGCAATCTACTCTATACACGTAAAGTAGATTGACTTTGGTTTAGTTGGCTAGCTCTGAGTGACTTGTCAAAATAGAGTCAATCGTTTGTTGAATTGTCTCAATAACCTCCTGGCGACTTGTTTGCATAATATGAGCGGACATAAGTGTTGTCATGCCAGTGATGGTTACCCAAACGCCAATATGCAAAGCTTTCAAATTTCTATCTGAAAGATGCTCATATTTTTTGGTGCTTTTTGCCGTTCGTTTAAAATGATCGAAAGAAATGTCGTACATGAATTTGCCACCACCACGTTCGTCCAAAAATAAAGCCATAAAAATTGATGGATTTTTTTTTGCAAAATCAATATAATTGAGACACATGTCAACAAGTTTATCGTCTGTGTGTTCGACAGAAAAAACTTGTTCTTCAAGATCTTGATAAACTTTTTCAATCAAACTCTTTTTAAGATCTTGCATATTTTTAAATTCTAAATAAATCGGTTGTGTAGAAACACCCAATTGGTCTGCAACACTTCGAGCAGTAAAGCCAGAAAAGCCATCACGTTCCATGACTTCATAAGCTGCTTGCAAGATGAGCTCACGGGTATAAATTTTTCTACGCATAAAGCACCTCCTTACACTTATAATGTTATTTTAACCGAATTGTTATTTTTTTTAAAGGCTTTTTTTAAAAAAATAAAAAGATTTATGTGAAAAAACAGTGTAAAAGCAAGGGCTTGTTTCAGTAAAAAAGAAAAATAGTTCCATATGATGTGTAAAAAATGTTTTTTTATTTTCATAATTGTTATATTATGGATTTTGTATAATTTTAGTACCAATTGATAATTTTTAGTTCAAAGGAGTGATACGAAATGGATAATTCGAAAGAGTTGATTGTGGACACTTGCCTTTTAGCCGGAAGAATAATGATGGAGAGTGGTTCTGAGGTTTATCGGGTAGAAGATACGATGTCTCGGATCGCTGCTAGCGCTGGAGAACCAGATAGTATCAGCTATGTAACAGTGACCGGTCTTTTTATGGGCTTACGAAATGGTCATCATACGCAAGTTGAAAATGTAGGTGAACGTACGATTAATTTAGAAAAAGTATCTTCTGTGAATCAATTATCCCGACAATTTGCTGAAAAGAAAATTGAGTTGAATGAATTATATGGGTCTTTAGAAAAAATCGATCGTGAGACACCATTTTTTCCTTTATGGATGCAGATAATCAGTGCTGGACTTGTCAGTAGCTTCATGATGTATTTGTTTGTCGAGACATGGTCAGATTTTTTGATTACATTTTTAGTTGGAATTATTGGGTTTAGTGTCAAATATAACATTAAAAAGCAATTAGATGTGAAATATGTCGATGTATTTTTTGCGGCGTTTTTTATTGGGATATGCGCTTCTTTAACAGTTCACCTTGGATGGGGGCAAAATGTCGATAGTATTATTATTGGTGCTATTATGCCACATGTTCCGGGCGTTGCCATTACGACGTCTTTTCGTGATATATTGGCTGGCCATTTACTTAGTGGAATTGCTAGAGGAACAGAAGCTATTATTATTGCTTTAGCGATTGGTATTGGCATTGTTGTTTCTTTATCTATGATGGGAGGAGGAATTTTGTGACCATAATTATTCATTTCTTACTTAGTTGTTTAGGGACGATTGCTTTTGGAGTTGTTTCAAATGTTCCTCGTCAAGCTTTGTTTTGTAGTGGGCTGACTGGAGGAGTTGGTTGGGTTTGTTATTATCTTCTTATGAATCATGAATTTGGGCTAGCGACTTCTAATTTCTTTGCTACGTTTTTAATGGGCTGTATTAGTATTTATTTTTCCCGAAAGTTAAAAATTCCAGTGATTATTTTTAATATTCCTAGTCTTGTTCCGTTAGTTCCTGGTGGTCCAGCCTATAAGGCAGCTCGAGATTTTGTGGTTGGAAACAATTATGGAGCATTTGAAAATTTGATGGTTGTCCTTGTAACGGCTGGTAGTATCGCGGGTGCTTTCATTATGACTAGCTTAGTCGAACAAATTTATCATAAAAGACGTCTTAAACGATTGAATAAAAAAGAAACGCGTCACATAAGATGAGACACAAATAGCACAAAAACTTATTAAGAAAAACTGAATTTTGGACAAAAAAAAGAAGAAAAAAGCGAAATTTTTTGTAGTAAACTGTATTACGTGTTATAATTATTTAGTTGATTGTTATATATCACAAAAAAAGACACAGTTGATTATTTGCTGCTATAATTAAAATTGTCTGAAAAAAGGAGGAATTTCATTGACCTATAAAAATACAGAAGTCGAGTATCGAATTGCTTTTGATACGACTTTAAATTTATTCATGGCTATTGATACAGCTGACGAAAATCATGTTGCACGTGGCGTAACAATAGAAGAAGCAATAAAAAATTTAATCCCAGTCAAAGCCTAGAAAGGATCATATTCATATGTATTCATCTCAAGTACTTTGGTAAAAATGTCTTTAGCTAGTCCGCGCTAAAGACATTTTATTTTTTATAATAAAGTAACCCCTTACTTTTATTCTCTTACTTCTTCATAAAAAATATCATCTGGTTTCATATCAAAAACAGCAGCAATTTTTAATGCATTGATGTAGCTTAATCCTCTTTTATCATTTTCAATCATCGAATAATAGCTTTTAGATATTCCCACTTGTTCTGCCACTTCTTTTGCTGAAATCTGATATTCTTCCCTTATCTTTTTTAGATTTTTTGACACCTTGATCACCCTTTCTCAAATTCATCTTCTTTTTAATGATAGTACACGATTTGTATACTGTCAATTTATAAAATCAACTATATGGAAACTATCTCTTTTTCTCTTGAGTTTACATTTAGTAAACGATAGAATAAGAGCAGAAGTGAGGTGCAAGAGATGACTTTGGGAGAAAAAATCAGAACATTACGAATGAAAAAAGGCTGGAACCAAACCCAATTAGGCAGTAAAATTAATGTGACAAAAGCATCAATATCTGGCTATGAAAATAATACTCGAAATCCTGATAAAGAAACTTTAGTGAAACTTGCACATCTCTTTGAAGTCTCAACAGATTACTTATTAGGAAACGAAGCAAAGTATCAAATTCCTTTTACTAAAAAACAAGAGATTGTTGCTTTACGGGTTGATCGAAATATTAATGAAGATAAACTCAGAAGCATCCTTGATTTTATTGACTATATGAATCAAAAATAATAAAGACGAAAAAAAGACTTTGGTAACCAAAGTCTTTTTTTAAACCTATTAAATGGCCAAGTATTTTTCTAAATAATCAGCTAAGCCATCTGCTTCATTTGTTTTATCAGTAATGTCATTGGCAATTTGTTTGACTTGATCTGTGCCATTTTTCATCGCCACGCCCCAACCTGCATATTCCAGCATTTCCACATCATTGTGTTCATCGCCAAAAGCCACGATGTTTTTGGCATCAATACCAAATGATTCAGCGACAACTGCGACAGACATAGCTTTTTGAACACCTTTTGGAACAATTTCCAAAATCGCATCTGGACCTCCCCAAGTGCGGACATCAATATCATCTTTAAACTGTAAGGTCAAAAATTTTGAAACGTTGGCAGTTTGATCTTTTTGAGTTTTGATCAAAAGAGAAGTCGGATTCGTCTTTAAGTTTTCTAAAAGATTCTTCGTAGTTGCCGAAGGAGCGGCAAAAAAACGACTTTCAAAATGATCCAACGAATCAATGAAAAAAGACTCTCTATTTTCTGCAGCAATAAAATCTAGTTGCAGCGCTTCTTTTTGTGCGACGATTTCAAATGCAATATCACGACGGATGGATAATTCTCGTTCAAAACGCCATTTTTTAAAAGGCATATGAACAAGCGCGCCATTAAAGTTTACCATAGGGGTATTAAGTCCTAACTGTGTATAAAATTGTTGACTCATTCGAAAAGGTCTGCCTGTAGCGATACTTACGATATGGCCAGCTTTGGTCGCTTTTGCTAAAGTTTCCTGCGTATGATTACTGATCAAGGATTGATTATTTAAAGTTGTTCCATCTAAATCAATGGCAATTAATTTTTGTTGCATTGTGTGCCTCCACTCTTTTTTACCATTCATTCAGTTTAGCACAAATTCTATATTTGACAAGAAAATTGCTAACCGGAAAAAGGAGAGGCCTTTTATCTTCTTTTTTCAAGTAAATAAAATTGAAAAACACGAACATTAAAAAGAATATTTATCTATTTTGTTAATAATATGTTGAAAGGTAGGATAAAGATACTTATAATCTGTAGTGTTCGATAGAAAGTCTTTTGTTCTTATCGTTGTTATTCTTTTTTTCTATCGTTCAAATGAGATGAGGAGTGAATGATTAACATGGAAAAGTTTTTTAAGCTAAAGGAAAATGGAACGACTGTTTCGACTGAAATTATGGCGGGCGTCACAACCTTTTTTGCGATGAGTTATATTTTATTCGTGAATCCTAGTATTTTATCAAGTGCGGGGATGCCGTTTCAAGCTGTTTTCTTAGCAACCATTATTTCAGCAGTAATTGGTACCTTGGTGATGGGGCTATTTGCTAATGTACCTTATGCCCAAGCGCCAGGAATGGGTTTGAATGCCTTTTTTACTTTTACTGTTGTGTTTGGACTTGGTTATACTTGGCAACAAGCACTAGCAATGGTCTTTATTTGTGGATTGATTAATATTTTTATCACGATTACTAAAATCAGAAAAATGATTATCAAGGCTATACCTGAAAGTATGCAACATGCTATCGGTGGTGGGATTGGTATTTTCGTTGCCTATGTTGGAATCAAAAATGCCAACTTAGTTACTTTTTCGGCAGATTCAGATGTTATTGTTGATTCAGTTGTTGAAAATGGCGAAGCTGTCAATGTGAATTTAAATGGTGGTGTCGTTCCTGCGTTAGCTAATTTTGACAATCCCGGTGTGATTTTAGCTGTGATTGGTTTGGTTTTAATGACTATTTTAGTAATTTTAAATGTACGTGGAGCTGTTCTGATTGGTATTGTTGCCACAACTGTCATCGGTATCTTAATGGGCGTTGTTGATTTAAGCGCGATTGATTGGCATGCTAATTCATTAGGAAGCTCAGTAAAAGAATTAGGAACAACTTTTGGTGCTGCTTTTGGTTCTGAAGGAATGGGTTCTTTATTTAGTGATACCTCTAAAATTCCTCAAGTACTGATGACCATCATCGCTTTTAGCCTATCAGATACGTTTGATACTATTGGTACCTTTATTGGAACTGGCCGTAGAACAGGTATCTTTTCTGAAGAAGATGAAGCTGCTTTGGAAGATAGTAAAGGATTCAGTACGAAAATGGATAAGGCGTTATTTGCTGATGCGATTGCTACATCTGTAGGCGCAATTTTTGGTACGTCAAATACAACGACTTTTGTTGAATCTGCAGCAGGTATCGGTGCCGGCGGCCGGACTGGATTAACATCTGTTACAGTAGCGATATTATTTGCGTTAAGTAGTTTATTCTCTCCAATTATTTCAATTGTACCTACACAAGCAACAGCGCCAGCATTAATTTTAGTTGGTGTGATGATGATGTCTTCTTTTAAAGATATCGAATGGACAGATTTAGAAGAAGCAGTGCCAGCCTTTTTTGCTTCGATTTTTATGGGCCTTTGTTATTCCATTTCTTACGGAATCGCAGCTGGATTTATTTTCTATACAATCGTAAAAGTTGTGAAAGGAAAAACCAAAGAAATCTATCCAATTTTATGGGTTGTAGATGCATTGTTTATTTTGAATTTTATTATCTTAGCTATTTTGTAAAAAACGAAAACATGAAATCTCTAAGACCTTTTTTCAACTTATTTAATAGTTGGAAAAAGGTCTTTGTGTACTAGTCAAGAAGAATATCTTTCAATAAGTCATGATATTAAAAAATGGAGGAAGTTTGAAAAGCGCGTATATAACGCGTCGTGTACTAATTTATAAAGCTATCATTTTCAGATAAATGAACAGGCATAATTTTTTCTTGTGTCTAAAAATCCACTTTATTTCAAGAAAGAAAAAGAGTAAAATTTCAAATGATAGAAAAAGAATAAAATTCTTTGCAGGTTTTGACTAGGAAAAAACGTAAAAATAGGCTATAGTTTTATTGAAAGAGGGGATATCTATGAAAATCGATTGGCGACGTAACTTATGGATTTCCTGGATTGGTTGTTTTTTTACTGGTGCTAGTATGAGTTTAGTAATGCCATTTATTCCATTGTATATTGAAGAACTCGGAGCACCAAAAAATCAAATTGAACTGTTTTCTGGATTGGCTGTATCTGTGACTGCTTTTGCCGCAGCAGTCGTTGCACCGATTTGGGGAAACATGGCCGATCGTAAGGGAAGAAGAATGATGATGATCCGAGCGTCTATTGGTATGACGATTGCAATGGGATCATTAGCTTTTGTGCCAAATGTTTATTGGCTGTTGATTATGAGATTTGTTAATGGTCTTTTATCGGGGTACATGCCAAATGCAACAGCTTTGATTGCTTCTCAAACACCACGAGAAAATAGTGGTTGGGCCTTGGGAACACTAGCTACTGGAGGGATTGCTGGCAATCTGATTGGTCCGTCTTTAGGAGGAGCCTTGGCACAACTTTTCGGAATGAAAAATGTGTTTATTGTGACAGGAATCATTTTGTTTATTACCTTTTTATTAACAGTCTTTTTTGTTCAAGAAGATTTTACACCAGTTGAAAAGACTGAAATGGTCTCGATGAAAGAAATCTTTTCACGCATCGACAATGTATCCATCTTGGTTGGCCTTTTTGTGACCTCACTTATTTTACAAACGGGAATCAATAGTATCAGTCCTATTTTGACACTTTATATCCGTCAACTAAGTGGCAATACGTCCAATGTTATGTTTGTTAGTGGCTTGATTGTTTCTGTTGCAGGTGTTTCAGCCATTTTCTCTTCGCCGTCTTTAGGCAAGCTAGGCGATCGTTTTGGAAATCACAGGATTCTTTTGGGCGGATTATTCTTATCGCTGATTTGCTATATTCCGATGGGTTTTGTTCAAACACCTTTACAATTAGGAATTTTACGCTTCCTATTAGGCTTTTCTACTGGTGCTTTGATGCCTTCCATCAATACCTTAATCAATCGAATTTCACCGGTTGAAGGTGTTAGTCGGATTTACAGTTATAATCAAATGTTTACCAACTTTGGACAAGTGCTTGGGCCTATGGTAGGGTCAACGGTTGCTCATGGCTTTGGTTATCCAGCTGTGTTTTTTGCAACAAGTATCTTAGTGGTTTTCAATATCATTTTATCATTTTTCAATTTTAGAAAATATTTAACTAAAAACTCGATTGTTTAAATGAGTTGAAAAAGCAAAAAAACCAGTTACAATATAAAGGTAACTGGTTTTTTTAGATAATTAGTCATGCGTTTCTTCTTTTTTAGGGTTACAAATTGTACCGATGAGTATAACGAAACAACCGACAATCAAAGAGAAAATCGTTGTTAAGGTAAAATCATAGGTCATACTTGATAAAGCAGAACCAAGAAAACCAACGACTTGTCCGAGCAAGACGGACCAGACAAGAGTGATGAGATAAGGCATGAAAAAGACCTTCTTTCCATGATTGAATTCTTTGCTCTCATCATACCACATTTTTACGTCTTGTAAAGTTTTTCAATATTATTTTCATAATTAGTTTAATCAAAACTGTTTCGCATGTTTCTGCCTTTTTGACAAGTATAGAAAGAATAAAGGCGAGCAATGTGCAAAATAGAAAGGAGAAGACCATGAGCTTTCCACAAATAACAACTCTTACTTCCTATTCTTTACTACAAAGCACCATTCAAATTCCTGACTATGTCAAATTGGCAAAAGAATTAGGTTATCAAATATTGGGGTTAACGGATTGTAATAACTTGTATGGTGCTTTAGAATTTGTTGAAACCTGCCAAAAAGAACAAGTAAAACCAATCCTAGGTTTATATCTTCACTATCAGTCTTTATCTAGTCAACAAACGTATTCAATTTTTTTAGTTGCTAAAAATTACAAAGGTTATCAACAATTGATGCACTTGTCGAGCCAAAAAATGATTACTGGTTCAGTTGTACTAGAAAAAAATTCGCAAGTGTCAGAGCTTTATGGCATTTTACCACAAGAAAATGAATTAATGGACTTATTGCATGAAGAAGGAAACGCTGCGGAAGAACGTGTTTTACAATTAAAACAAATTTTTACAAAAGACCACCTTTTCTATGGTGTTCCTTATCAAAAACCACTAGTAAAAGAATACGTCGACTGGATGCAACAACAAGGACTCCCACCTGCGGCCTACCATTTCATTAATACTTTACATAAAGAAGAAGCCTTAGCAGCTGAGGTAATGGGGCATATAAAAGAAAATACCAAGATAGAAGATTTAAAATTAGCCAAACAACAAGCAAAAGAAATTGGCCATTTGCAATCATCTGATGAACTATCAAGTTGGTATAAAGAACATGCACCACAAGCCCTAGAAGGAATCCAAACGATTGTGGAAAAATGTGAGGCTACGATTCCAACCCATCAAACCCTACTGCCACAATACCCACTTGAAAACCAAACAGCTGCAGACTTTTTAAAAGACCTCTGCCAACAAGCCTTACCAAAGCGAGTAGCGGTGCTTGATGATAGATATCAAAAGCGTTTGGATTACGAGTTGTCAGTTATTCATGAGATGGGCTTTGACGATTACTTTTTGATTGTTTGGGACCTGATGGCTTTTGCTCATAAAGAAAAAATTGTTACCGGTGCTGGTCGTGGCTCAGCAGCTGGTTCTTTAGTCGCCTATGTTCTTTCAATCACTGATGTTGATCCCATAGTATATGACTTATTGTTTGAACGTTTTTTAAATCCCGAGAGAAAAAATATGCCCGATATTGATTTAGATATTCCAGACAACCGTCGGGGTGAAATGTTACAATATGTCAAAAATAAATATGGACAAACCCACGTTGCCCAGATCGCTACATTTGGAACGATGGCTGCCAAAATGTCTGTCAGAGATGTTGGTCGGGTATTTGGACTGTCGCAAAGTGAAGCCAATCGTTGGTCTAAAGCCATTCCTAGTGAATTGAAAATTACCTTGGAGAAAGCTTATGAAAAGTCAAAATCCTTGCGTGAACTGGTGGGAATGTCTCCTAAAAACACCCTTTTATTTGAGACGGCAAAAGCCTTAGAAGGACTTCCCCGTCATGTTTCGACCCATGCAGCAGGGGTGGTGATCTGTGATAAAAATTTACTTGATATTGTGCCTTTACAAGAAGGATCAGAAGGGATTTTATTGACCCAATTTACCATGGGGGCTGTTGAAGCGTTAGGATTACTAAAAATGGATTTTTTGGGGTTACGCAACTTGTCGATTATCGATGATTGTTTACAAGGCATTCGCACATTAACAAAACAATCCTTTACCCAAGCCGATATCGCTCTAGATGATCCTAAAACTATTTCTCTTTTCCAAAGTGGCCAGACAGCTGGTATTTTTCAATTTGAATCAGCCGGAATACGAAATGTCTTACGGCGGCTACATCCTGAAAATATTGAAGATATCGCCGCAGTGAATGCTTTATATCGCCCAGGTCCTATGCAAAATATCGATACATTTATCCGGAGAAAGCATGGAAAAGAAGCAATCACTTTTCCTGATATCAGTTTGAAACCTATTTTAGAAAATACCTATGGAATCATCGTTTATCAAGAACAAGTCATGCAAGTAGCTTCTCAAATGGCTGGTTTTTCTTTGGGTCAGGCTGATATTTTACGAAGAGCAGTCAGCAAGAAGAAAAAAGCCGATTTAGATCAACAGCGCGATAATTTTATTTCAGGTGCTTTAAAAAAAGGGAACTCAAACCAAAGTGCCAATGAAGTTTATGATTATATCGAACGGTTTGCAAATTATGGATTTAATCGATCCCATGCTTTTGCTTACTCTTTCGTGGCTTTTCAAATGGGGTATTTAAAAGTTCATTTTCCAGCTCCTTTTTTTAAAGCCTTATTGCAATCTGTTCAGCATAATCCTAGTAAAGTAAAAGAATATATGAACGAAGCAAATAAACGAGAAATTAAAATTTTAGGGCCATCCATCAATCAAAGCGGGTATCGTTTTGGTCTTCATTCAATGAAAGAAATTCGTTTTGGCTTAGGAAGTATTAAAGGAATTCGACGTGATTTTGTTTATGCAATCATCAATGAACGTAAGGAAAATGGCGCATTTTCTTCGTTAAACCAATTTTTGTATCGAATGAATCAAAAAGATAGTAAATGGTTAAGTGAATCATTGATTACTCCTTTAATCGCTATCGGCGCTTTTGATGAAATTGAGGGGAACCGACGCCAACTTGTCACCCAGTTAGAAGGAAAGATTCAAAATATTTTGTACAGCGGCGGCAGTTTAGATTTGATGGAAATGATGGAATTAAAAAAAGAAGAAATTGCTGAATATACATCACAAGAAAAGTTAGAGTTAGAGGAACGTTATCTAGGGGTTTATCTTTCTGGTCATCCGGTTCAATTTTTCCCTAAATTGCGACAACAACGAGTCATTAATGAAACTTCTGATTTGCTTTCTGGTCAAAAAGTACAAGTATTGTTATATATTCGTGATATTCGTGAAATCAGAACTAAAAAAGGGGAACAAATGGCCTTTTTAGAAGGAAATGATGCCAGTGGCGAACTTTCAGTCACCATTTTTCCAGAGTTATACCGACAAGTGCGCCAACAAATTTCTCTTGATACGGTTTTATGGATGGAAGGAAAAGTAGAAACAAGCAAATTTAATGGACAACTACAACTCTTAGCCAGAAATATTCAGTCTGCTCAAACGTTGGAAAAAGAAACAGCAAGTCACACGTGTTATTTGCGATTTCCTAAAGAGGCAGATAAGAAAAACATTTCAGAACAATTGTCCAAAGTAATCAGAAAGTTTCCAGGAAATGTCCCCCTCATTTTTTATTTTGAAGAAACCAAGCGGAAAAAGTTGGTGAATGAAAAAAATTGGATTGTCTATTCAGATGAGAGTCAAGCTGCCCTAGAAGCTATTTTCGGAAAAGAAAATGTAGTTTTCCGATGATTTGCAAGAAACTTTCAAAAATCGTTTTCTTTTTTTAGTTTTTTTAGGATAATTCAAGACATTTTGATGATTTAATGGTAAACTAATTACGGTGGTTAAAGAAAAAGCAATAAAATGAATCATTGCAAAAAATATACATTATTGAGGTGAAAGAAACTATGAAACGCATCGGAATTTTAACTAGTGGCGGCGACGCTCCTGGTATGAATGCTGCGATTCGGGCAGTCACACGTAAAGCCATCTATTATGGGATGGAAGTGTATGGCATTAATTACGGCTTTGCTGGATTAGTTGCTGGCGATATTCGTCGATTAGATGTCGCTGATGTAGGAGATAAAATCCAACGAGGAGGAACATTCCTTTATTCGGCTCGTTACCCTGAATTTGCTACTGAAGAAGGGCAATTAAAAGGGATTGAACAGTTGAAAAAGTTTGGAATAGAAGGATTAGTTGTGATTGGTGGCGATGGGTCTTACCATGGCGCACTTGCTTTAACCAAACATGGTTATCCAGCTATCGGACTTCCTGGTACGATTGATAATGATATTCCAGGAACTGAATTTACGATTGGATTTGATACGGCAATCAATACTGTTTTGGATGCATTGGATCGTATTCGTGATACAGCAACTTCACACGTGCGTACTTTTGTAATCGAAGTGATGGGGCGTAATGCTGGCGATATCGCGTTATGGTCTGGTCTTGCTGGAGGCGCCGATGAAATCATCATTCCCGAGCACGATTTTGATATGAAAGAAGTATCTGATCGTATTCGTGAAGGTCGCCAGCGTGGCAAAAAACATTGCTTAATCGTACTTGCAGAAGGTGTGATGGGCGGCAATGAATTTGCTGAAAAATTGTCTGAATATGGCGATTTTCACACGCGTGTATCCATTTTGGGACACGTGGTACGTGGGGGCTCGCCTAGTGCTAGAGACCGTGTGTTGGCAAGTAAATTTGGTGGTTTTGCCGTGGATCTTCTTCGTGAAGGAAAAGGTGGTTTGTGCCTAGGAATCATGGAAAACAAGCTTGTTGCAACCGACATTGTCGAAACTTTAGAACAAGGCAAACACGTAGCGGATCTTTCTTTGTATGCTTTAAACAAGGAATTGTCCTTCTAATTTATTGGGTTTTAATTATTTTAAAATAAATCAACGAAAGAATAGGAGCGTATCAATCAATGAAAAAAACAAAGATTGTAAGTACATTAGGACCAGCAAGTAATACGACCGAAATTATTTCGCAACTGATCGAATCAGGAGCCAATGTTTTTCGTTTCAACTTTTCTCATGGGGATCATGAAGAACAAGAAGGACGTATGAAGCTTGTCCATGAAGCAATCGAGAAAACTGGCAAAGACGTCGCTTTTCTTTTAGATACAAAAGGTGCCGAAATCCGTACCACTTCTCAAGCAACTGAAAATGGTAAAATCGTTTTTGATGCTGGGGATAAAGTTCGTATTTCTATGGATTCTGAACTTGAAGGTACGAAAGAAAAAATTGCGGTAACTTATTCAGGTTTATTTGAAGATGTTCATGTTGGTGGTCATGTACTTTTTGATGATGGTCTTATTGACATGTTGATTCTTGAAAAAGATGAAGCAACGCGTGAATTAGTCACTGAAGTTCAAAATCCTGGAATTTTGGGTTCTAAAAAAGGAGTAAACGCTCCAGGTGTATCTATCAGTTTACCAGGAATCACTGAAAAAGATGCCGACGATATCCGTTTTGGATTAAAACAAGACATTAACTTTATCGCCGCAAGTTTTGTTCGTAAAGCACAAGACGTCTTAGAAATCCGTGAAATTTTAGAAGAAGAACATATGGAACATGTCCAAATCTTTTCTAAAATCGAATCTCAAGAAGGAATCGACAACATCGATGAAATCTTGAAAGTTTCAGACGGTATCATGGTTGCTCGTGGGGATATGGGTGTGGAAATCGCGCCTGAACTAGTACCAATGGTTCAAAAAGAAATCATCAAAAAATGTAACGCTGCCGGTAAAGCAGTTATTACTGCAACTCAAATGTTAGAATCTATGCAAGAAAACCCTCGCCCAACGCGTGCAGAAGCATCCGACGTTGCCAATGCTGTATTTGATGGAACAGATGCAACAATGTTATCTGGCGAATCAGCAAATGGTGATTATCCAGTAAATGCTGTAAGCACCATGGCTCGTATTGATATTGAAGCTGAAAAAGCAATGTTAAAAGCTGGTTCTTATCAAATTAACCAGTTTGATAAAACAGATGTAACTGAAACGATTGGACTTTCTGTTGCTCGTGCTGCGAAAAACCTAGGCGTTAAATGTATTGTTGCAGCTACAGAATCTGGTCATACTGCAAAAATGATTTCAAAATATCGTCCTGATGCTGACATTTTAGCTGTTACATTTGATGAACGCACAAAACGTGGCTTGATGGTTAACTGGGGAGTTTATCCAACTGTTACTGATAAACCTTCTACAACCGATGAAATGTTCGAATTAGCGTCTAAAGAAGCCGTTGAACTAGGCTTTGCAAAAGAAGGCGACTTGATCTTGATCACAGCTGGTGTTCCTGTCGGTGAACGTGGAACAACAAACGTTATGAAGATTCAATTAATTGGTTCTAAATTGATTGACGCTCAAGGTGTTGGTGATAAAACAGTCGTAGCAAATACCGTTGTTGCCAACAGTGCCCAAGAAGCAATCAAAAAAGCCAAAGATGGTATGGTATTAGTTGTTCCTTCTACTGATAAAGAATATATGCCTGCTATTGAAAAAGCAGCAGCCTTGGTTGTTGAAGAAGGTGGCTTGACTTCACATGCAGCCGTTGTAGGTATTGCCAAAGATCTACCAGTTATCGTTGGTGCTACTGAAGCTACGTCAATCGTCAAAGACGGCGAATTGGTGACCGTTGATTCACGTCGTGGTATTGTTTACCGTGGTGAAACAACAGCCATCTAATCGATGAAAGAAAAGGAGACTGGGACGATATCGTTTCAGCTCTCTTTTTTTCTCTTTTCATTTTAAAAAAGGTGTCAAGAAAATTTCATTGACAACAAACTTTCTTGTCTGTATAATAGCTTTTGTTGCTTAGGAGTGATAAAAAATGAAATGGTCTTTAGCTGAATTACGAAAAAATCAAAACGAACCATTGCAATTTGATATCAGCTTAGATTTGAAGTCCGAACTACAAGCTCGTGACCGACAAATTTTAGACAGTACTTCGGTGCATGTGATAGGCTTTGTTTTAGTTGAGCCCAATGATTATTTACTTCATTATCAAGTGCAAACAACGGTTACTGTGCCATCGACGCGTTCGTTAGCGCCAGTTGCCTTAGATCTTGATTTTAATGTTGATGAAATCTTCATGACACCTGAGCAATTTCAAAAAGAAAGCTCTGAATCAGAAGAAATTTTAGTTTTAGAAGATCAAACGTTAGATCTTGATGATTCTGTGACAGACAACATCTTGCTCCAAATTCCTATGCAAGTTTTGACAGCTCAAGAAAAAGAGTCTGAAGAAATGCCGCATGGAAACGATTGGCGAGTGATTTCCGAAGAGGAGTATCAACGTCAGAAAGAGGAAAAGGAGCAAAATACAATTGATCCTCGTCTTGCTAATTTATCAACTTTCTTTGAGGATGATCCCGAAGAAAATGAGGATAAGTAAGATTGGAATAAATCGCAACTGCAAGCAGTTGTTCCTAATAATAAGGAGGTGTACCAAATGGCAGTACCAGCTAGAAAAACATCAAAAGCAAAGAAAGCAAAACGTCGTACGCATTATAAATTGACAATTAATGGATTAAACGAATGTCCAAACTGTGGTGAAATGAAAAAAAGCCACCATGTCTGCGCAAATTGTGGATACTATGACGGTAAAGATACAGCCGCTCAAGAAGCGTAATTCATTTTTATCAGAAAATGAACAGTAAACCTTAGACTAACCATGGAGTCTAAGGTTTCTTTTTTATACAAAAAATTTTAAAATAGTGTCTATTTTAAAAGAAACCTGTTTAAAATTGTTGAAAATGAGAAGGATATGTTGGAATGACTTATTTTTTAAGTTATAATAAAGAAGAGCAAGAATCTCGATTTTTTATGAGGAGGAAGATACATGTCAAAACAACAAATCGGTGTTGTGGGAATGGCAGTAATGGGCAAAAATTTAGCCTTGAATATTGAAAGTCGAGGGTATTCTGTTGCCTTGTATAACCGAACAGGATCAAAGACAGAAGCGGTTGTCGCTGAACACCCCGAAAAGAAACTTAAAGCAACTTATAGTGTCGAAGAATTTGTGGCTTCCATCGAAAAACCACGTCGTATCGTGTTGATGGTCAAAGCAGGGCACGGAACGGATGCAACAATCCAGGCCTTATTGCCCCATTTAGATAAAGGAGACGTACTGATAGACGGTGGCAATACCTTCTTCAAAGATACGATCCGTAGAAGTCGAGAATTAGCCGATTCAGGAATTAACTTTATCGGAACCGGTGTTTCTGGCGGTGAAGAAGGAGCGCTGAAAGGGCCATCCATCATGCCGGGAGGACAAAAAGAAGCCTATGATTTAGTGGCACCCATTCTCGAACAAATTTCAGCTAAAGCCGAAGATGGCGCCCCTTGTGTTACTTATATTGGACCAAATGGTGCAGGTCATTACGTTAAAATGGTGCATAATGGCATCGAATATGGAGATATGCAGTTAATTGCGGAATCTTATGATTTGATGAAAAATATTCTTGGTTTATCTGTAGAAGAACTTGCTGACATTTTCTCTGAATGGAAAGAAGGAGAACTGGATAGTTTCTTAATTGACATTACAGCAGATATCCTCACCCGTAAAGATGATTTAGGAACGGGACAACCAATAGTAGATGTGATTTTAGATGCTGCTGGGAACAAAGGAACGGGCAAATGGACCAGCCAAAGTTCATTAGATCTAGGTGTTCCTCTTCCTTTAATTACTGAATCTGTTTTTGCACGTTATATTTCTGCATATAAAAAAGAACGTGTCCAAGCTAGCAAAGTGTTACCTAAACCAGCACCTTTTGAGTTTAGCGGTGATAAAAAAGAATTAGTCGAAAAGATACGTCAAGCATTGTACTTTAGCAAAATAATGAGTTATGCTCAAGGCTTTGCACAATTACGGACGGCTTCTAAACAATATGACTGGAACCTTCCTTTTGGAGAAATTGCTAAGATTTGGCGGGCTGGTTGTATCATTCGTGCACAATTTTTACAAAAGATTACAGATGCTTATGAAAAAGATCCGGAAATTGAAAACTTATTGTTGGATGACTACTTCAAAGCTATTACAGAGAAATATCAACAATCAGTACGTGATGTTGTTTCTGTTGCTGTTCAAGCGGGAGTACCTGTACCTACTTTTTCATCTGCTATTAGTTACTTTGATTCCTACCGTTCGGATCGCTTGCCAGCAAATCTGATTCAAGCACAACGAGACTATTTTGGCGCACATACTTATGAACGGACAGATCGTGAAGGTATTTTTCATTATGACTGGTATGGAGAAAATGAATAACAAATAGAAAAGAGAAAGAGATGAGTCGTTTCTGAGAAAGTTTTTAGACGAATCTCTTTTTTAATTTGCATGAACATGGTAAAATCAAGCTAGTGTTTTATAAGAATGGGAAAAGAAGGGAAATAAAAATATGAGTAATATTCTAATCATAGAAGATGAAAAAAACTTAGCTCGCTTTGTTGAATTAGAATTGCAACATGAAGGTTATAAAACAGAGGTCCAATATAACGGAAGACTCGGCCTTGAAGCAGCTTTAAATAATGATTGGGATGCCATTTTGTTAGACTTGATGTTGCCAGAATTAAATGGCTTGGAAGTTTGTCGACGGATTCGTCATTATAAAAATACTCCGATTATAATGATGACGGCTAGAGACTCTGTGATTGATCGCGTTTCAGGCTTGGATCATGGTGCCGATGACTATATAGTAAAGCCTTTTGCAATTGAAGAGTTGCTAGCACGCTTACGGGCACTTTTACGTCGAATCGATATTGAAAGTGATAAAAATATTGTGAAACAAACAACGCTGACTTATCGAGATATTACCATTGAAAAAGAAAATCGTGTTGTTCGTCGTGGCTCGCAAATCATTGAATTGACCAAAAGAGAATATGAACTACTTTTAATCTTAATGGAAAACGTTAATGTGGTTCTTTCACGAGAAGTATTATTAAAAAAAGTATGGGGATATGAAACAGAAGTCGAAACAAATGTAGTCGATGTTTATATTCGTTATTTAAGAAATAAAATCGATGTCTCTGACGAAGAAAGCTATATCCAAACCGTTCGAGGGACAGGCTATGTGATGCGCTCGTGAAAAAAAAATCGACCTTTAAAAAAAAGAAGTTGAAAAAGCCCTCTTTGACTGTCAAGTGGGCTTTGGCA
>DXDB01000006.1 GCA_019115705.1 Candidatus Tetragenococcus pullicola
TTTAGATATTTTTCTACTAGTGCTATCCGTTGTTTGTACGTTCCTTTAAATTTGTGAAGCTTCATTTTCAATGCCCTCCTAATAGAGAATCGTTTTATTTATTTAACGTTCCTTATATGGGAAGCATACCATCAATTTCTTTGGCCACCGTTCAATCCGTGGCCGTTGCTTTTCAATTTCTTTGGCCACCGTTTGATCCGTGGACATTGCTTTTCGATTTCTTTGGCCACCGTTCAATCCGTGGCCGTTGCTTTCCGATTCTTTTGGCCACGGCGCGATCCGTGGCCGTTGCTTTTCGATTTCTTTGGTGCTTTTCTTACTAGGTAGCTCTGCTATTTTGGACCAATTATTACAGCTTAATTGTTTGCTACGATAAAAAATACCATCTATCCCATGAAACAATGTAAATGGTATTTTTATGCTATTTCCCGTTTCCAAAATCAACGTTCAATACATTATCAAAACTGGTAAATTCCGCTTGTTTTTCAAAAGGAATGAAAAATTCTGGTTCGATCGAAAATATCGCTTCTATCAGTTTTCTCTCCATATTGAAATGAGCCTCGATTTCGCTTAAATCAATCAATTGATTACTCAAAACCATATCTAAAATACTGCGAATCTTCCCCGGACGTTTAAGCGCAATCTCGCTATCCAATGGTTCTTCAAATTTATAGCCCTTGAGTGAAATTTGGCGATAAAAATAACTATGTTGCTTAGGTGTCAAAAAGCCTAGTTTGTAAGCACGCATTTCTAGGGCTTGAATGGAAACATTATATTTAGATTTTAAAGGCGTATAACTATCCGGATTTGATAACTTCTTTAGCTCTCCAAATTCTTTTGTAAGCCTCTCTTTTGGTAAAAGAAAACACGACGCAAAATAGTCGGCTTGTCTTTCAATTTTTTGACGTTCTTTTTTCTCCAACTCAAAAAAATCTACATAAGGATGTAACAATAGATGTCCTAATTCATGGGCTAAATCAAAATTTCTTCTGACCGCTGATTTTTTTACCCCCAGCACAATCACTGGAGTCTCATCTTGTGACCAGGCACTATAGGCATCCGCTTTGCCACCTACGTTTTTTTCTAAAACATGGATCCCTGATTTTTCTAAAATATATAGCAAATTCGCATTGTTTGGTTGAATCTCTAAAAAGGATCTGGACATCCTAGCAATCGCTTCTATTTCTTCATTTGTTATATCTCCTGTCACCCGTTCTCCTACTTTTTTTCGTAACGTTAACAAGGTCGTTTTCGGTACATTTAGAAAACTCTCAAAATATTGAATAATATCTAAAGCGACATTTAAGTAGACAACCTCACTGTTCGTTTTCTTTTTAGAAGTGATATCAGCTTTTCGATAGGCGACATTTGTTTCCGAAATTACTTTGGTTATTGGAAATTCTTCAAAGAAAAAAGCTGTCTTTACTTGTAAAATTTCTTTTAATTGCAGAATATTCTCAAATGAAGGTTCAATCATTTGTTTTTCAAATTGCCAAACAGATTGCTCTGAAACATTCAATTTTTCTGCCAACTCTTTTCGAGAAAGACCTTGTAGCATCCGAATGAGCTGAAGATTTTTCCCATTAAACATTTCTTTTTCCTGCTTTCTTGACGTTTTTACTATTCATTAGAAGCATCTTTTTCTTCTTTTGGTATCGTGTAATCATAATCAAAAATTGTTCCAACTTCCTCATTCTCTCCAACTACAGCAGAATATTCTTCGTCCTCTATGTTAATAGACGTTGTTTGCAAGCATGATGACAAAACTTGAATCATATGCAATTCTTTTGTTTGATCGTCAGGCAAAACGAGTTGGACGGATTCGATTACTTTAGAGACATTTGTTTTATACACAATAATATAAAAACTTTCATACTTTTCTAGCTCTTCATCCGATAACTTGCTTTCTTCAATCGGTAGTTGTAACTGGATAGACATATTAGGAACTTTTATCTGTCCCTTACGAATGAAATCTAGCGTTCGATTGTTGATTTTTGCATAATTCGATAGATATTGACTAGTCTTTTTTTGCTTGTTTCCTGAAAAAGTTTGCTGCAGTCGATAATCATTTTTTATGATAAAAAGAGAAGGGTTCCTCTCTCCAAAAACAAATTCAAGATATCTCCAACTCTCACCTGCTTTTTTTCATGGAATCTTGCAAATGAAGTCACTTCGTTAGCAATACCGTCATCAATATAGTTGCCTTTCGTAAAAGCAAAACCTGCAGAAACTTTTAACTTTTTCTTCATTTTTTGGCGAATATCCAGATAATCCTTATAACCAGTTAATAAGCCATCTACAATTAATTGTGCTTGTTCTTGTGTCAACACTTCTTTTTTCATTTATTCTCCTCTCATCAGCGTCTTATTTATTAATTATTATTATACATCATAAAACGATAAACTTAAATTAAAATATACAAAAAGATACTTTTTTTTTAAGTGAGATGATTTTTTATTTCATAAACAAATGGTTGAGACCTCACTAGAAAGTCTCAACCATTCCTTTATTATTCACCTAAAAATTTAAATTTACTCCATGGTTTAATAAAATCAAGCAACAACAGTTCTTCTTCTTTAATGCGACCTACTTTATTTTTACGTTTGTCTTCATGTGGTTGTAAAACAATTTGCAATTCATTTTTATAAACACCAAAATCATCGTTTCCGACAACAATATCACCACGTTGGAACGTTTCTTTGTTATCATGTGGTGGATTGGCGACTTCTTTATAAGTCACGCGTGGCATGGTCGAACGAATGACTAAATCGTTCATATCGCCGCGACGAAAATGTTGTGGTTTTAAGACAACTGTTTTTTCAATGTCACTTGCTTCAGGGACAAAATCAAGATTAAATTGGACTTGATACCGATCAATTTCTGACAAGGCTTTTAACTCAGATTCAGAAGCATAGGCATTGCCAATAATGACATCATCAATTTGATTGCTGGCAAATAAGTGCTTGGCTTGCACTTCAATTGGCAAGCGACGATCAACTTCTAGAGTTGGCAAGCCATCATTGACATTCCAAGGACCAATGTTTCCGACTTGACTGGCTACAAAAGCGGCCGAATGAATACCAAATTGCTTAAAGCGTTGGCTACATTCCATAAAGAAATCATAAGGAAGAGCCGTTCCTACTTGCGGATAAAAGTTATGACAACCATAAATAAAGGGTTCATTGGCTTGATAACTTAAAATGTTGTTTAAATAATCAACATTGTTACTCATATTCAATTCGATGATCAAACCAAATGGATTATAAGAAAGCATGGCTTCTGTACTCCCATCAAAGCCTTGATCTAAACGAATACCATCCACGCCAAGTTCATGAAAATAAGTCAGATCTTCATAACTAACTCCCAATTGAGAAAAAATTCGTGGGGCAACATCGATAATAACCTGATAGCCTAAATCTTTGGCAATACCTACAATTTTTTGATAATTGGTCGTCGTTTCTTCTACCGAACCAGTCACTTCTAACATACTCATAAACAAACGAGTAAAGCCATAATGAGCCCCTAATTCTAAATATTTTTTGTCTTCTTCAAATTCACTGTGGTCAGGATAAATCGATAATCCTAATTTTCTCATAGTCATTTGTCTTTTCTCCTTTATTTGCTTATTTCCAACGGGACCAATAAATGGCACCATTGGCATTGTTTGTACTTACGGGAAATATTTCAATACTTGCTTCTTGTTTTTTCAAACAAGCAATTAAAGCCTTTTGATAAAACTTGTTTTTCAATAAAACAGATCCAGCCAGAGCTACTTTTTTCGGTGCTGGCTGTTGATACTGGCCAATCAGTCCTAAAACTTCTTTGGCTAGATGGTGAGCTTCACTAGTCAAAATTTCTTGAGCTTCAAGATTTCCAGACGCACCTAACTCACCCACTATTACAGCCAAGCTAGCAATTTCTTTACGACCACATTTATTATACACTGAAACAGCTTCTGAAAGCGACTGGCAACCTAACTTTTTTAAAAGTGAAGTTGTTAATGTGCTAGTTTTCCCTAAATCATGCATCCATAAACAATGTTTCATGGTATTTTCTGCAATTTTGTAAGCACTCCCGGTGTCGCCTAATAATGGCCCCCAACCACCGAAACGTAAGAAGGTTCCTTCCTGACGTCCGTAAACAACAGAACCTGTTCCTGCAATCACCAAGCTGCCATCTTCTCCTTTTAAGCCATTTAACAAAGCCAATTTAGCGTCACTAATCACATAAACGGGAAGGTCGAATTTTTGTGTCAAAAGTTCAGCCACAACCTGACTATTTCCAGCTGTTTCGACTCCTGCAATTCCTAATAGCACATACTGACAGTGCCCTTTTTTCATTTGTCCCAACAACTCGTTTAAGACGTTCGTCAAATTTTGAATCGTTTCTTCTTCATTTAAAAAAATATTTCCCGGCCCTGCCTCTGCTTGAGCCAAGAGTTGACCATCTAAAGACAAGGCGCGTCCAATCATATGCGTGCCACCACTATCGACTCCAATACAATAGTCCATTTCTCTCACTCCTCTTTTCTGACGTTCATAGAAATATAATACCATATTTCAAATAGAAAATGTTTACACTTTGAAATAGTATTTCTTAAAAGAGGATGGTATAATAAAATTGCCATGATTTAGAGTTAGGAGGAAATAATGGAAAAATTTATAAAATGGATGGAAGAAAAACTCGTGCCACCAATGGCTAAAATTGGGGCGCAACGTCATTTACTTGCCATCAGAAATGGGGTTGTTTCCACTTTATCCCTCATCTTGATCGGGACTTTCTTTATGGTCTTTATCAATTTGCCGTTTAAAGGTTGGGCTGATTTTATCGCTCCTTATTCAGATACTTTAGTTTTACCTTTTCGAATGACCATGGGGTTAATGGCCATTTATGCTACCTTTGTCATGGGGCTGGATTTGGCCAAGTCTTATAAACTTGATGGCGTAACAGGTGGAATTTTATCTTTAGGTGCTTTCTTTATGCTTCAAATGCCAGTCAATGTGACGACACCCGAAGATGCACCATTAGGCTTTGTCCTTCCGATGGGATCTTTAGGTGCTTCAGGCATGTTTACCGGTATTATTTCTATGATTTTTGCCGTTGAAGTCTATCGTTTCTTTCAGAATCACCACATCACGATCAAAATGCCTGACCAAGTCCCACCAGCTGTTTCCCGTAGTTTTGAGGCCTTGATACCTGGCTTAGTTGTCTTGACTACTTGCTGGCTAATCCGTGGCGTATTAGGCTTTGATGTGAATGGTGCTTTCTTGAAACTTTTTGCACCACTAACTAATATCTTAGGAAATAATTTATTAGGCGCGTTATTACCAATGTTTTTGATTCATTTATTGTGGTCTTTTGGTATTCATGGCATGAGTATTGTCGGTTCGATTGTTCGACCTTTATGGCTCATCATGTTTGATCAAAATACCCAAGCCTTGGCAGCTGGTACTTCAGCAACGGACTTGCCTTATATTGCGCCTGAACCATTCTACCAATGGACCGTAACAATTGGTGGGGCTGGGGCAACAATTGTAGTTGCTTTCTTATTCTTATTTTTCTGTAAATCAAAATTCTTGAAAGAAGTCGGCCGTTTTACCATGGTCCCTGCTATTTTCAATATTAATGAACCGATGATTTTCGGGGCACCAATGGTATTGAATCCGTATATGTTCATTCCTTTTAATTTAGTGCCTTTAATTTTAACAACCATCAGTTACTTTGCCGTTAAATTAGGGCTAGTCAACGGCTTTACCGTGATGCCAATGTGGACTTTACCAGCTCCGATTGGTGGGTATCTAGCCGCTGGTAATGACTGGCGCATGATTGTTTTAATTTTGGTAAACTTAGCAGTTGCAACAATCATTTATTATCCATTTGTTCGTGCTTATGATAAGAAAATGCTTTTAGACGAACAAAAGGAACCTACGACTGAAGCAGGCGTATAAGATGTATTGGTTAATCGTATTTGTCAGTTTCATCATTTTACTTGGTCTCAGTCAATTGATGTTGCATTTTTTAAAGAAAAAAGGAATAAAAATCAATCGTTGGCTTTGGGCAGTGGCGGCCTTTCTGGTTGTGATTGTGCCTAGGCTAATCTTTCCAACAATGAATCAAACGATTACACAAATTCTATATATTTTTTGTGGCGTGTTTGCACTAAACTTTATGATTGAACAACATGCTTGGTATCAAAAGCATGATACTTTTTCAAAAAATGCGAAACATTAACAAAAATGAAATCATCTAAACTCATGGCCCCCTCCACTTAAAAAGTGAGAGGGGATTTTTTTAACTTCACAAATTAATTCTACCGTATAAAAAACTTGTCCACCCTATTAAGATAGTATGCTACTGGTCTAGTCATTAAATGAAAGCGTCGTAAGAAAACAACTGTCATTTAATTTCTTTTGAATATTTCCGCCCAGACTATGAACGCTTCATTGTTTATTTTTGGTTTTAGGTTTGTTGAATGAAGGTCTCAAAAAGAGTACACTGTAAGAAATAATGGATAAGTGAGGTGCTTTATGTACGAAGAAATTTTAGCGTTTTGGTTTGAAGAAATCAGTCCCAAACAACAATTTGCCAAAGATGACTCGTTGGATCAAATGATTCGAACCCGTTTTATGCCCATCCATCAAAAGGCTACTCGGGGAGAATTATATTCCTGGCGTCAAACCATTTCAGGACGTCTTGCTGAAATTATTATCCTAGATCAATTTTCACGCAACATGTTTCGTGATGACCCTCGTGCCTTTCGCTTTGATGAGATGTCGTTAACCTTAGCTCAGGAAGCTGTGGCTAGCGGTCGTGCAAAAGAATTACCTGCTGCAAAACGAGCTTTTCTCTACATGCCATTCATGCATTCAGAATCACTTGTCATTCATGAAATTGCTGAAAAACTGTTTAGTGAACCAGGTTTAGAAGAAAATCTTATCTTTGAAAAAAAGCATCAGAAAATTATTGCTCGCTTTGGCCGTTATCCGCATCGTAACAAAATCTTGGGACGAGAATCAACAGCTGAGGAACGCGCTTTTTTAAAACAACCGGATAGTTCCTTTTAATTTGTAGAAAAAACAAGTAGTTTTAGATAAACACACCAAAAACTCCCCAAAAGACTTTCTAATTTGGGGAGTTTTTAATTATCTTTAAGAGACTCATCGCTTATTCTTTGATAGGCTATGCCAAATGAGACCGATGACTAAGCCTAGTGTTGCAGGTAAAATCCAGCCCATTCCAATCGAAAATAATGGTAACCATTTTTCACCAAAGCTTATCAATAATTGTCCCAGAGCAGATTCTTTTATAAAAGCAGGACTGGCATTAACGGCATCAATGATTGAAGCAATCAACGTAAAGTAGGTTACTGTTTGATAGACACGGGGGTCTTGCTTGAAAAAGTTCCCTACTAGTGACAATAAAATCAAGGTCATAGCTAGTGGATAAATAAACATTAAAATTGGAATCGAAAACTGAATGATCTTGGTTAAGCCAACAGAAGCGACTAAACAAGCCAAAATACTAACAAGTATCGCATAGGTCAGATATTTTTGTGAGGGAAACATTTCTTCAAAGGTTTCTGAAAAAGCAGAAATTAATCCAATGGCTGTTTTTAGACAAGCCAAGATGACAATTAAAGCTAAAATCACACTACCAAAACCGCCAAAATAATGAGCGGCAATTTCTGCTAAGGCAATCCCACCATTGTCACTTAAAGAAAAAACACCTAAACTTTTAGTTCCCATGTAAGCCAACAAACTGTAAATTAAACCCATAGCCAAGATACTGATTGTTCCGGATTTTATGGTATCCTTGGCAATTGTATTAGGGTTTTTGACGCCACGATTTCGGATAGTAGTGACAATAATAATTCCAAAAGCCAAAGAAGCCAAGGCATCCAATGTATTGTACCCTTCAACAAAACCTTTGAAAAATGCATTTTCTTGATAAGACGCTTGCACAGTGGCATCTGAAACATGTCCCATTGGATGCATGAAGGTTCGAATTAAAAGAATGGATAATAGAATTAAAAATAGTGGATTCAAAATTCTTCCAATATAATCAAATAATTTTGCGGGTTTTC
The DNA here is from genome assembly GCA_019115705.1 of Candidatus Tetragenococcus pullicola. Lineage (GTDB taxonomy): Bacteria > Bacillota > Bacilli > Lactobacillales > Enterococcaceae > Tetragenococcus > Tetragenococcus pullicola. Next base: position 8,084 of record DXDB01000006.1, read on the forward strand.
TAGCTAATAAAAAAGCCACAATGAAAAAAACTATATTAAAACAAATCAAGGTAAAAAAAGTATACTTTTGTGGTACAAATGGTGCTAAGCCAATTTCAAAGGAAGTGGTCGCTAAACGAGGTACGGCATATAAGGGACCAATCACTAAATAAAGTAAAATCGTAAAAACATAGGCATAGGGTCGATTCACATGTGATGCTAATTGGAAGACCCCTTCACTTTGAGTTAGCCCAATTGCCATGACGCCTAAAAAAGGTAACCCAATGGCGGTAATCAAAAAACCTGAATTGGCCCAAAAAACTTGTGCGCCAGCTTCTTGTCCAAGATGAACGGGAAAAATCAAATTGCCAGCCCCAAAAAACAAGCCAAACAACATGGACCCTATCGTGATATAATCACTAATCGATAATTTTTTTTCTACAGTTTTCATTTATTTCCTCTTTTCCGTTTCAAAAAATTTCTGAATTTTTTTAATTTATCATCTAGTTTATAACGAAAAAAAGCAGAACGCAATTGTTTTTCTGAAGAATAAAAGATCTATTTTCTATCGACAATCTGGTTAATTCTTTTGGCCACCGTTCAATCCGTGGACATTTCTTTTCATTTCTTTTGGCCACCGTTCAATCCGTGGACGTTGCTTTTCGATTCTTTTGGCCACCGTTGGATCCGTGGACATTACTTTTCGATTTCTTTGGCCACTGTTTAATCCGTGGACGTTGCTTTTCAATTCTTTTGGCCACGGCGCGATTCGTATCATTACTTTTCTTGTCTGTGAGCATCGTATCATATGGTATACTAAACCTACGAAAAAAAGAAAGGAAATGATCATGCAACAACCACTTGCTTATCGAATGCGACCGCAGAATTTAGATGAAGTCGTTGGGCAACAACATCTTGTTGGTGAAGGTAAAATCATCAAACGAATGGTCGATGCCAAAATGCTTTCGTCAATGATCCTATACGGGCCGCCTGGTACTGGAAAAACGAGCATTGCTAGTGCTATTGCTGGTTCAACACGTTATGCTTTCCGAATGCTAAATGCAGCAACGGATACCAAAAAAGATTTACAAATCGTTGCCGAAGAGGCCAAAATGAGTGGCACTGTCATTTTACTTTTAGATGAAGTGCATCGTTTGGATAAAACCAAACAAGATTTTTTATTGCCTCATTTAGAAAGTGGCAAAATCATCATGATTGGAGCCACAACGGAAAATCCTTATATTACGATCAATCCAGCCATTCGTAGTCGTGCCCAAATTTTTGAAGTAAAACCATTAGATGAAACTGATATCTTAACGGCAATTGACCATGCTTTAACTGATAAAGAACGAGGGCTTGGTGCCTATCCAGTTAAAATTGAAGAAAATGCGAAACGCCACTTAGCTCGAGCGACCAATGGTGACCTTAGAAGTACCTTAAACGGACTTGAATTAGCCGTAAAATCAACGCCTAAAAATGAAGCGGATGAAATATTTCTTTCGTTAGAAATTATTGAAGAATGTGTGCAGAAAAAAGCCTTGACCCATGATAAAAACGGTGATGCTCATTATGATGTAATTTCAGCTTTTCAAAAATCAATCCGTGGAAGTGACGTTGATGCTGCTCTTCATTATTTAGGTAGACTTGTCGAAGCGGGTGATTTACCAATCATTTGTCGTCGTTTAATGGTCATCGCCTACGAAGATGTTGGCTTAGGCAATCCACAAGCCGCTACTCGCACGGTTACGGCTGTTCAAGCAGCAGAAAAACTTGGCTTTCCGGAAGCTAGAATTCCTTTAGCTGAATCTGTTATCGAGTTATGTTTATCACCAAAATCCAATTCCGCCATTTCCGCAATAGACGCGGCCTTAAATGATATACGAGCTGGAAAAGCCGGCGATGTTCCCGATCATTTGCGCGATAGTCATTATAAAGGTGCAGAAAAACTGAATCGTGGTCAAGGATATAAATATCCACATGATTATCCAGAAAGCTGGGTTAATCAACAATACCTGCCCGACAAATTAAAATATGCCACCTACTATAAGCCAAAAGAATCAGGAAAGTATGAACATGCTCTTGGTCTACGATATGAACAACTTAAAAATTGGCGTCAGCATCACCCAAAATAACAGGCTCAAAAAAGGGTGATATACACCTTTTTCACTATAAAGTCAAGTGACTTATTTCTTCACCTACAACCAAAGTGAACGCTTTCCTATTGCGAGAAGTTTTAAATTATGCTACTATAAAGGTGGGAAATCTGTGATGTGCGCGTTGTCCTTATTTAGTGTTGACCGAACATTTTATTGATATCTTGGGATCCGTCCGGTGTTATAGTTGGTAACAAGCCTTTTCATTTGGTAGTTCGATACTATGACCGTGGAGCCCACCTGCTTGAGTTTGCGGGATCAATACTCCAGGACGATTAACGGCATCTACGGATAGTACCATTTTTTCAAAAATTAGGGGTTGTGACATAAGTATGTCACAACCCCTTTTCTTTTGTTTAACAACCATTCCCTCAGTCACTGGCCAAGTAGTGCTTCTTGAATTCGTTTATGGTGTAGCATGCATTTAAACAATGATGAAGGGACAAAATCAACTTTTTTTCTTTCAAAATTTCCATTTTTCGTGCCTTTTGCATAAATTTGCTTGCACTTTCTTTCTCGATTGCCTACACTTTAAATAGAATTATTTTATCAGTTATCAAAAACTAATTAAAAAAAATAATCGTAAAAACAAAGGAGTATTTTTATGATTCCACTTTTATTATCGATCGTTGCCATTTCTTTATTGGCACTTGGAGCAATGCTTGTTTTTCGGCAGAGTATCTTTTTTACCATGATTCAAGAAAATACGGCGAATCAACTTTTTTTACGTATTTTCGGTTTTTTGCACTTATTTTTAGGACTTTGTGCTGTCATCATCGGTTTCTTGAATAATCGTAACTTGGCCTTGCTGTTTTTGGCTTTGATGCTTATTATCTCTGGCGTTTTTAGTTTCTTATTAGTTGGAAAAATGAAGCAAAAATAACTTAACTTTTCCCATTTTTGAAAAAATGACGTACAATGAAGATAGAAAAGGATGTGAGGACATGTTACAAGAATATAATAAAATCATGGTTGCTGTCGATGGTTCTGAAGAAGCTGAATTAGCCTTTCAAAAAGCGGTGAATGTGGCGCTAAGAAACCAAGCCGAACTTTTACTTGCTCATGTAATCGATACCCGCGCCTTTCAAACAGTAGGTTCTTTTGACACAATGATGGCTGAACAAGCAACAGAACTAGCGAAAAAATCACTTAAAGACTATGAAAAGATGGCTAAAGACTCTGGCGTTTCTGTGGTTGAGTCGGTTATTGAGTATGGATCACCCAAAACTATTATTGCCAAATCAATTCCGGTTGAAAAAAAGGTGGATTTGATTTTATTGGGAGCCACTGGCTTAAATGCTGTCGAACGCTTGTTTATCGGTTCTGTTTCTGAATATGTCATTCGCAATGCGCCTTGTGATGTTTTAGTTGTTCGTACCGATTTAAAAAATGAATTGCCTGAAGATGAAAACGAGTGATGCGCTTGACGCACCACTCGTTTTTTTAGGCTGGAAGTTTGTCCCAGAAAGATTTTTTATAATGTCTAATCACGAGGACATTTATGATGAAAAAAACCAGAAATATGGGTAAATCTAAGACCCAAAATGGCAAGGCGTATGCGGCAAATCCATAAACAGTCAAGGCAATCCCCGCAATAATGGTACTACCCACCATCAATAATGCGACACCCCAACGACCCGATCCGCGAGTGTATAATTGGTTAAAATTGGTCCAATCTAGTAATAGTAAGCGATAATCGCGGGAAAAATAACGCAAGGACAATAGATAGGTGCCCACTGTCGTTCCTAAGATAGCTGCTAAGGTTAAAAGCAAAGGAAGATGTAAAACCAGGCCTGCTAAGATAACGATAGCTACTGATAAAGCAATTTGGATCTGTAAAGCAAATTTAAATTTTTCGCTTAAATAGGTTCGTAAAGAAAAGGGAAGTGATTGGATAAAGGCAAAATTTTCTTTGTCTAATGAAATCATAATGGCTACAAAAGACATTGGATTGACGATCATTATTGAAAGAGCGACTCCCACAAAAAAGACGACACCAAAAAATTGCAGAGACGTATCTCGTAGATCAAATTGACCGGATACGGCAAAGCTAATAATAAAGGTCACCGGCATAATTAAGGAGCTAGAAAAAACTTGCATGATTAAATTGGGTTCTTTGATTAATTGCGAATTATAGTTTCTTAGAAGTTGCGGCAATGTCAACTGACCCTTATGCTTGCGTTTTGCAATCGTGATCGTTGACACACTTAAAAGCTGTTCATAAAATCTTGGAACTAACGTTTTATTGATTATTGCCACAAAGATAGCCGTAAAAGCCAGTAATCCTAAGAGACTCAAGATTCCCGTCATAGTAAATGGTTGCGAGGACGCCTGATAAAAGGGAAGCAAGAAAGAAATGGCGGTTCTATCTTGCATTTGTGAACTATAATCGGGTTGTTGGGCATTCATTAATAAAATCCCACCCACTGAAATCACCATCGACAAAACTAGAAGTAAACTAGTTACCGTTTTTTTATGTCGTTTAAATAGTTTGGTACGTGTCATTCCAAAGACGATGCCACTACAAATGCAAAATATTAAGACTAGAAAAAGGACAAATAATAACAGAGAAACCAGAAGCGTCCAGCCAATAAAAATCCCCGATCGGACACCAGTAAGAATAAATAGAACCAGAGCAGGCAAAACAAAAGGAACAATTGTCACCGCTACGACAACAAACTTTGCCAAAAAGATCTCTAGTTGCGAAAAAGGTAATGGCAAGTACCATTGAACATCCTGATTTTCAAAAAAGATGTTATAAATGACTGAAATTCCTTGAGAAAAGCCAAGAATCATAAATAACGCTAAATAATAGGTAAAATAACCAGGCAATTGACTAAAGTCCATCATTACCATGATAAACCCATAGGCTAGTAGAAATATAATCCCAGAAAAAAGATAGCCACCAAGTAAGGAACGAGCTAATTTTTTCCCGCTTTTCCCCTTTTTTCGCGCATTTGTGGTCGTTTGCGGATTGACATATAATAAATTGACGTTGATCAACGTTTTTAATTGTGATTTATTCATGGGGCTCACCAACTTCAACCTTTTCCACTTCTTGAGGACGTCCTGCCATTTTTAAGTAAATGGTTTCCAAAGACTCTGCCGGATGCTCCTTTAAAAGTGCTTCAACGGAACCGTTATAAATTAATTTTCCTTTTTTTAAAATAGCAATTTCGTCACAGAGTTGTTGCGCGATGTCTAGGACATGGGTCGAAAAAACCACCGTCTTTCCTTTTTCGGCATGTTGACGCATCATCTCTTTCAAATCAAAAGCCGCTTGAGGATCTAAACCTTGCAAAGGTTCATCTAATATCCAGATATCAGGGTCAGATAGCAAGGCACCAATAACAATTGTCTTTTGACGCATACCATGAGAGAAATTTACAATCATTTCTTCTACATGCTCACTCATTTCAAACAAATCGCCTAGCGTTTTAATTTGTTGATTTTTCTCTTCTTCACTAATTTTGTAGGCAGCAGCAATCAAATCCCAATATTCGCCCGCCGTTAATTGCAAGAAAAGATCGGGCGAATCTGGTACATACCCAATTTTTTCTTTAATTTCATTGCGGTGGGATTTTAGGGCCATCCCATCCACTTTGATGGCTCCACTAGTTGGTTCAATGACACTGACCAAGCTTTTGATAGTGGTTGATTTCCCAGCCCCATTATGTCCTAAAAAGCCAAAAATTTTCCCTTGTTCAATTTGTAAAGATAATTCATCTAGTGCTCGTGTTTCCCCGTATACTTTTGACACTTTTTCAAATTCTATCATTTTCTCCACTCCGCTTCCCTTTAAAACCGCATTTTTATTTCTCAGTCTAGCAGAAGATGCATTTTCACGCAAAATATAGCCAACAAAAATATTCTTACGCTCATCTATTGCTAGTTAGGTCTAGCTATATTTTTTACTAACAGAATCAGCAAATTTCTGGATAACCTATCGTTAATCAGTGCCTTTTTTATATCTTTAACGACCTTAACCAGAATTTTTCTTGCTATCAAAAAAGCAACTGCGTGACTACCACAGTTGCTTTTTTCTAGAATAAGTATTTTTCTAAAGTAGCAGCAATCCCATCTTCGTTGTTCGAAAGAGTTACTTCATCAGAAATGGCCTTGACCTCATCACGAGCATTGGCCATCGCCACCCCAA
>DXDB01000084.1 GCA_019115705.1 Candidatus Tetragenococcus pullicola
TAAACAGTGTGGAGAAGAAATGTATCCTGAATATTATAGTAACCGTCTAGGCGTTGAATTTAACATTAAGGACGTAAGATAAACAATAACCACTGTATAAAAAGGCCGCGGGCTAGCCCGCGGTTTTCTTATTTTAATAGTTTAAAAGAGCTATTCGGCCAAGCAAATTGAAATCCAATGTCCAAGAAGGGCTGCTTTGTGCCAAGGAAACTTTCTGCTAGTCATGTTTTCTTTAGGTACAAATTTTTTAAACAGCACCATGTCTTAAAAACTAAACCCAAAACAGGATTTTTCTTGCTTGTTGTTTAATTGATAAAAAAGGAAATCACTAGCATTTTCTTATGAGAGGGTGGGAGTTTAGAAAATAGGTGTAAACTGAAATTTTTAGCAATATTCTTTGGCGATTCGATGCTTTATCAATCAAGAAAATTGACAGGCTGGTAACAAGCAGTTATCCGTTTTAAAAAACATTTTCGTTATTTTAAATCAATCTAAGGAAAATGAATAAAAAAGTTGCAATTCATAAAAAAATCCTATTGAAACAGGCTTCTATTTCGTTGACTTTTATTTTTTTAGATAGTAATATAAGCGACGTTCTATGTAAAAGATAGTTATTTTTTAGATTTTTTTAGTATAAGGAGATAAAAAAGTGGAAAATTTAAAACGTTGGTTGATTGGTAAACCATTAAAATCGGCAGAAAATGATGAGCAAAAGCTAACAAAGTTTGCAGCGTTAGCATTACTTTCTTCGGATGCTTTGTCATCGATTGCTTATGGAACTGAGCAGATTGTCTTAGTTTTGGTGACCTTATCCGCTGCAGCTATTTGGTATTCTCTACCGATTGCAGCAGTTGTGATTGTCTTATTAGTTTCGTTGACCTTGTCTTACCGTCAAATTATCCATGCTTATCCGCAAGGGGGCGGCGCTTACGTCGTTAGTAGTGAGAATCTAGGCAAGCATGCTGGTTTAATTGCCGGAGGATCGTTATTGGTTGATTATATGCTGACCGTAGCTGTTTCGGTTTCTTCAGGAGCAGAAGCTATTACGTCAGCAATCCCTGCCCTTTATGGCAAGCAAGTGATTATTTCAATTGTGATTGTCTTGTTGATTACTTTGTTGAATTTAAGAGGGTTAAGAGAATCTGCAACCTTTTTGATGGTGCCAGTGTATACCTTTATTGCAATAATCGTGCTCTTGATTGCCACTGGATTGATAAAGATTTTGACTGGAACAGTCCCTTTTCAAGCCACTGAAACTGTTGGTACTGTTGTTCCTGGTATCACTATTGCCTTGTTGTTGCGGGCTTTTTCTTCAGGTTCTTCTTCGTTAACAGGCGTTGAAGCAATCAGTAATGCCGTCCCATTTTTTAAGAAACCACGAGCAAAAAATGCTGCTGGTACCTTGACAATTATGGCCACAATTTTGGGTTTCTTTTTTGTTGGCATTACCTTTATCAACTATTGGTATGGAATCGTTCCAAAGTCAGAAGTTACTGTGTTATCTCAAATCGGAGAGGCTGTATTTGGACATGGCGTGATGTACTATGTTTTGCAATTTGCAACAGCTTTAATATTAGCAGTTGCCGCAAATACTGGTTTTTCAGCATTTCCAGTATTGGCATATAATTTATCTAAGGATAAATACATGCCGCATATGTATCAAAATCGTGGGGATCGTTTGGGCTATTCTAACGGCATATTAACTTTGGCAGCTGGATCAATTTTACTGCTAATCATTTTTCAAGGGTCAACAGAACGGTTGATTCCATTGTATTCGATTGGCGTATTTATTCCTTTTGCTTTATCGCAAACAGGCATGGTTATCAAGTGGTATAAAGAAGGAAAAGGCTGGTTGAAGCATTCTCTTGCCAATATCGTAGGTGCCTTTATTTCCTATTCAATTATCGTCATCTTATTTGTTTATCGTTTGCCTGATATTTGGCCATTTTTTATCATCATGCCTATTTTGCTTTTTATTTTCTATAAAATTCATGATCATTATATAAAAGTAGCTGAACAACTTCGCCTAGAAGACGAAGTTAAGTTACACACGTATGAAGGAAACACGGTGATTGTTTTAATTGGAAATGTGACGAAAGCAAACATTGGCGCATTAAACTATGCACGTTCCATTGGTGACAACGTGATTGCTATGCATGTTTCTTTAGATGAAGATGAACAAAAAGAAAAAGAAATTGCTTCAGAGTTCAAAGTAAAGTTTCCTGATGTACGGTTATCCATTCTCCATTCCGCTTATCGTTCGATTGAAACGCCAATAATTCGTTATGTGGATATGGTAAGTAAAGAAGCATTAAAGCGTAACTTCACAACAACAGTGATTGTGCCACAATTTGTTCCTCGCCGTCGTTGGCAAAATATTTTACACAATCAAACCAACTTACGTCTGAACTTCAGATTGTCGTGGCGAGAACATATTATTGTAAGTACCTATAGTTACCATTTGAAAAAATAATAAAAAGCCAACTTTTGCACGGTTTTCATGCAAAGGTTGGCTTCGGTTTTTTAACTGCTTTGACGGTTGGATGGATCTAGTTTCTTTTCGATGAATCCTAATACCCAATCGGTAAGAATCGACATCAATGCGGTTGGAAGTGCGCCAGCTAAAATAATGGCTGCACCGTCTGTTGCATTGGTTCCGCGAACGATGATATCACCAAGTCCACCCGCTCCAACGAACGTACCAATCGCAGTGATTCCGATGGCTAGAACTAAGGCGTTTCTGATACCAGCCATGATGACAGAGATTGAAAGTGGCAGTTCGATCATATAAAGTCGTTGCCAGCTTGTCATCCCCATTCCTTTGCCGACATCTAAAGCATTTTTGTCTACTTGAATCATACCAGTGTAGGTGTTTTTGATAATTGGTAATAAGGAGTATAAAAAGACGGTCACAATTACCACATTGACCCCTAAACCAAAAGCAAACATTAAAATAGAAACCATTGCTAGGGAAGGAATCGTTTGAATCACGTTCGCAAGACGAATGACCCAATCCGCTAATTTTCGATTTTTAGAAATAGCAATGCCAATAGGAATTGCTATAATCGCTGCAAACAAAACGCCATAAAGTGAAATCAGAAAATGGCGAAGAAATTGGGATAAAACATAGCTACCATTTTGTTGAAAATAGTAAATAAATTGTTGAAATAGATTCATTTCACCTAAATTCATTTGTCATCCCCCTCAAAGTAATTATTTTCTTCTAAGAATTTTTCAGCTACTAAAGAGGGTTCTACCAAATCATTATCTGCTTCAAAATTTAATTTTTGCATGGTTTCTGTATCAATTTTACCCTCAAGTTTGTTCAAAATATCTGTTAATTCTGGTTCTTTATCTAGCAAGTCTTGATTAACAATCATGGATGCATCATATGGTGGGAAGAATTGTTGATCATCTTCCAACATAACTAAGTCATAACTTTGGATACGTCCATCCGTTGAATAGCCTAAAACAACATCCATCTGATGAGCTGCAACGGCATCGTAAACCAAGCCAATCTGCATTGGCAAAATTTGATCAAATGAAAAACCGTATACGTCTTGCATGCCTTCATAGCCATCGCCAGCTCGAGTCATCCAAGCACGGTCTGCGCCAACTTTTAATTCACTTTGGACTTCTTTTAAATCGGATACGGTTTTTAGATTATATTCTTCTGCCGTATCTTTTCGTACTAAAAAGACATAGGTGTTATCAAAGCCATAAGGCGGGAACCATTTTTGATTGTAGCGCTCTTTAAATTCTTTTTGAGCGACGGTTAATGCCTCGTCAGGATCCATGACAGGTTCTAATAGTAAGGTAGAAGCAATGTCTGTTCCTGTGTAACGTGTCGTGGAAATATCTGCATCGCCGTTCATCATCGCTTGATGAGTAATGGTTGTAGTTCCTAGATTGTTGATGACAGTTGTTTTTTTGTCGGTATAATGTTCCACCATGCCAGCCACTATACTGCCTAGAATCTGTCCTTCTGAAGTGATTCCTCCAGTAAGAGCAATCGTGTCTTCGTCTTGATTAGAAGCTAATCCTGGTAAGGAACAACCAGATAAAAAGAGTAGACTTCCTAATAGAACTAGCATCGTTTTTTTCAAGTGTTTCATGCGTCTTTTCCTCCTTTAAGTGCAGATGGAGTCAAGATGTCTTCTAATTTTCCTAATAAAAGGTCAGCAATCAACGCCAATAAGATAACAGGTACCGTTCCAGCGATGATTAAAGGGGGTTGATAGTTATCCAATCCACTAAAGATCAATTCTCCTAAACCACCAGCACCGATATAAGAAGCTAAGGTAGCCCAAGCAATAACATAAGTTGCACCCAAGCGTACACCAGCCATAATCGTTGGAATAGCCAATGGAATTTCTACTGTTCGAATCGATTGCATATTCGTCATACCCATGCCCTTAGCAACGTCTAAATAACTAGGATCTACATTTTTCATTCCAATGTAAGCATTACGCAAAATAGGTAATAAACAATAGATGAATAAAGAGATAATCGCAGGCATTGTCCCTACGCCTAGAAAGGGAATCATTAAAGCTAATAGAGCTAATGACGGAACCGTTTGTAAGGCGCTAGTAATCCCTAAGACAATATTTGCAATTTTAGGCGTACGTGTCAATAAAATACCTAAGGGAATGGCAACAACTGCTCCTAGTAGTAAGGAGACAAAAGAAATGTAAATGTGTTGTATCGTATTTGTTAAAATTTGCGAACCATATTCTGAAAAGAAGGCTTGCATAAGTCTAGACCCCCTCGATTGTTTCTGTTTGTGGACTATAACTTTCCGCAGCGTCAGACAAGGATTGCTCTTCGCCCCACAAAACGTCATAAACAAGATCAACTAAAGAAGCACGAGTGATAATTCCAACCACGCGTTGTTGGTCGTCTACAACTGGCACATATTTTAAGCCACGTTTCAAAATTCGTTGTAAGGTATTACGTAAAAGAGCAGATTTTTTCACATAGAAAACATCGGTCTTCAAAATATCACCAACACTACTGTTTTTTCCGCGTTGTCGGTTGATTGATTCAATATCGATGTATCCTTTTAAGATATTGCGTTCGTCGGTCACTAAAAGAGTATCCACACGTTTTTCACGCATTAAACGAATGGCTTGTTGTAATGACTTACCTGGCGTAATCGTGATTGCAGTATTTAGCATTACTTCACCCACTGTCGTGTTGTCTGGACGGGCTTGTAACAAGCGGTCTTCACCAATCAATTCTTCGACAAAATCGTTGGCTGGCTGACGTAAAATATTATCAGGCGTATCATATTGTAGGACTTTTCCTTCACTCATGATTGCAATCTTATTTGCTAATTTTAAAGCTTCATCCATATCATGGGTAACAAAGATGATGGTTTTTCCTAAGCGTTCTTGCAAATCTTTAATCAAGTCTTGCAAAGAATCTCTTGTAATTGGATCTAGGGCGCCAAAGGGTTCGTCCATCAAAATAACATCTTGATCGGCAGCTAGTGCTCGAACAACGCCAATTCGTTGTTGTTGCCCACCTGAAAGTTCGCTAGGGTAACGGTCTAGCATTTCTTTTGGTAATTCAACCATATCAATCATGCGATCTGCAATTTCGTTTCGTTCATTTTCAGGAACTTTTAATAGTTTAGGAACCAAGGTGATATTATCGCGAATCGTCATATGTGGCATCAGGCCAATATTTTGAATCACATAACCGATTTTCCGGCGTAATTGAACAGGATCCATATCTTGTATATCTTTGTCATTAATTAATATTTTTCCTTTGGTCGGATCGGTCATCCGATTAATCATCCGCATGGAAGTCGTTTTTCCACTTCCGCTGGTACCGATGAAGCAAACAAATTCTCCTTTTTCTACTGTTAAATCTAAATCTTCGACGGCAACTTTTCCGCCTTTAAATATTTTTGATACGTGTTCAAATGTAATCAATTTTTTCACCTCAAAGTTGATTTTTTTACGACACTCATAATATATAGTATGCCTAAAAATGGGATAGATTACAAATGAAATGTCTTCAAAAAAGCTTGATATAGCGCAGTTTTGGAATTAGGAAACGATTTCTTTATATATTTTTAAACAGCGTTAACCCTTGACCTACAAAGGATTTCCGTACTTTTTTTTTAAGAAAAGCACTTTTTGTAAAAAAAATTAAAAAAAGTGATAGAATGGATAAGCAGATTGTAAAAGAAAGAGTGAGAATAGATGTTAACAACAGAAGATTTTGATTTTGATTTGCCCCAAGAATTGATTGCACAAACGCCATTAGAAAATAGAGACAGTTCGCGTCTACTTGTCTTAAATTCCAAAACTGGAAAAATGGAAGATAAGCATTTTTATGAAATTATTGATGAATTAAATGCTGGCGATGCGCTTGTTATGAATGATACTCGTGTTCTACCGGCTCGTCTTTACGGTGTCAAACCTGATACTGGTGGCCATTTAGAAGTGCTACTATTGAATAATTCCCAAGGTGATACATGGGAAACGCTCATTAAACCAGCCAAACGCGCAAAAGTTGGTACTAAGATCGTTTTTGGTGACGGTCGCCTGAAAGCTGTCGTCAAAGAAGAACTGGAACATGGCGGGAGAATGCTCGAGTTTAAATATGAAGGAATTTTTTTGGAGATTCTAGAATCTCTAGGTGAAATGCCTTTGCCACCATACATCAAAAAACGTTTAGAAGATCCAGAGCGTTATCAAACCGTTTATGCAAAAGAAAACGGGTCAGCGGCTGCACCAACAGCAGGACTTCATTTTACACAAGAATTATTAGGTAAAATCCAACAAAAAGGCATCCAGTTGGTTTATCTAACCTTGCATGTTGGGTTAGGTACTTTTCGGCCGGTCAGCGTCGAAAATATTGAAGAGCATGACATGCACAGCGAATTTTATCGATTGACAGAAGAGGCTGCTCAAACCTTGAATGATGTACGAGATCATGGGGGCAAAATCGTAGCGGTTGGAACGACATCGATTCGAACCCTTGAAACCATTGGCACAAAATTTGATGGTGCTATTCAAGCTGATAGTGGTTGGACTAGTATTTTTATTAAACCAGGCTATAAATTCAAAGTAGTTGATGCGTTTTCGACTAACTTTCATTTACCAAAATCAACCTTGGTGATGTTAGTCAGTGCCTTTGCAGG
>DXDB01000085.1 GCA_019115705.1 Candidatus Tetragenococcus pullicola
ACGCCGTAAGCTTTTGAGAAATACTTGAAGCACCCTTCACTGGTAACAATCAATTTACGTTCATCAGGAATCGAATCAAATTTATCCTTGGCTTCTTGGTCTAAAGCGGATAATTTATCCAAATAACTTTCCAAATTTTCTTTATAGCTTTCGGCATTATCGGGATCTTTTTCTTCCAATACCTTGGCGATATTTTCCGCATAAATCATGCCATTTTCTAGATTCAGCCAAGCATGAGGGTCTTCTTTCCCCTTGTCTTCGCCACCTTCTAGATACAAGGCTTCGACACCATTACTTGCTGTGAAATAGTCTTCATCTTCCACCTTGTTGGCATTGTCGACCAATTTATTAAACCAGGCATTACCACCCGTTTCTAAGTTCAAACCATTATAGAAAAGAACATCAGCGTCGGTTGATTTTTGCACATCTTCAGGTAAAGGTTCATAATCATGAGGATCTTTACCAACAGGCACGATACTATGAAGATCGATGTTGTCTCCAGCCACGTTAGTCGTGATATCAGCTAAAATTGAATTTGTAACGACTACTTTTAATTTATCATTTTCTTCACTAACATTTTGAGAGTGATGGTAAGCTGTGACACCGCCTATGATAAGTGCTAGAAAAGCGACAACCGCAATCCAACCTTTGTTACCATTTTTCGCCCGTTGTTTCGGTGACAAGAAAAAGCCGATTACAAACATCACGGCTGATGTTAATACAATACTTGAACCTGCCGCAATATTGAAACTATAACCGATAAACAAGCCAATCACTGAGGATAGACCACCTAGAATAGAAGACATAACAATCATTTGTTTCAAACGTTTAGTGTAAAGATAAGCGGTCGCAGCTGGCGTAATCAACATTGCTACGATCAAGATTGTTCCCACACTTTGCATGGCAGTCACTGATACTAGTGTTAACAAAAGCATCAATAAATAATGATAAGCTTCTACATTCATGCCAAAAGCTTTGGCCATATTTGGATCAAAAGATGTAATCAAAAGCGGTCTGAAAAATAGCAAAATCAGCAAAATGACCACAACCGCAATAACCAAGGTGATCCATTTGTCACTATCTTGAACGGCCAAAACATTCCCAAATAAAATATGGAATAAGTCGGTCGAAGAATTGGCAACACCAATCAAAATGACACCCAACGCTAGAAACGAAGAAAAGGTAATCCCAATTGCTGTATCACTTTTGATCGTACTATGCTCTGAAATATAGGTGATTAAAACCGAAGCCAATATCCCAAAAACAATGGCGCCGATAAAGAAATTAATTCCTAAAATAAATGATAAGGCAACACCGGGTAAAACGGCGTGTGAAATGGCATCTCCCATTAACGACATCCCACGTAAAATAATAAAACATCCGATAGCCCCGGCTACAATTCCAATGGCAACTGACGTAATCAAAGCATTTTGTAGGAAATGATACGTCGTTAATCCTTCGATAAAACTACTGAACATCTATACCACTCCTTCTGACAAAAATAGAATCACCAAATGCTTGTACTAAATTCTTTTCGACAAAAACATCTTTTGTTTTTCCTTTAGCTATCAAATATTTATTCATGATTACGACTTCATCGAAATATTTTTCTACCTTGCTCAAATCATGGTGAACGATAAATATCGTTTTTCCAGTATGCTTTAATTGATGCAATATATTCATAATAATATCTTCGCTTGTCGCATCAATACCGACAAAAGGTTCATCGAGAAAAATAAAATTGGCATTTTGTACCAAGCTGCGAGCAATCAGTACCCGTTGGAATTGTCCACCTGATAGTTCTCCAATTTGACGATGGGCAAACTCTTCCATCTTGACTAATCCTAATGCATGATCTACCTTCTCCCAATCAGAGCTATTGATCTTTTGAAAAATTTTCTTATGTGGATAAAGTCCTAGAGAAACAACTTCTCGTACCGTAATTGGAAAAGTATGATCGATTGCACTCTTTTGCTCGACATAAGCAATTTCTTTTTGCCACTCTTTTAGAGGACGCCCATCACTTGTAGTTTCACCACTGCTTTTGATTAGTTTTAGTGCAGCTTTGATAAAAGTTGATTTTCCTGCCCCATTTGGTCCTAAAATCCCTACAATGGCAGGATTTTCAACTGTAAACGAGACATCTTCAACCGCCGTATAAACACCATCATAACTGGCGGTAATATTGTTGAACTGAATCATTTCAACACTCCTTTTGCTCTACTTATATTTTATTTTAGGTTAGCCTAAAAATTATTCCCAACCCATAATACCACTTGAAAATAAATAATGCAAAAGAATTGATAATAATTTTCATTTAAGTTTTAAAAATTATCGACTAGTCTTATTTTGAAAAAATAATTTTATAAAAAATAGCCATCCTCAGTGAGAAAATCTTGAAAACTAACAGCAACCATCAGGTAGTTGATAATTATTTTTTTAGGTTAGCCTAAAATAATTGTTGACATATCCCTAAAACAGATGGTACGGTGTTGTCTAGTGAGATTTCTGAAAGACTCACAAAATTATAGAAAAGAGGTTTTAGAATGGAAAAAAATTTAAAACGTACTATCCTTGGTGTTTTTCTGGCCTTTGCTTTTATGCTTTTGCAAGCTTGTTCTTCATCTACAAATAGCGTCGAAACAAGTCAAGAAAGTGCAGACGAAAAACTTAAAGTAGTGGTAACCAATTCAATTTTAGCCGATATTACAAAAAATATCGCCGATGATAAGATTGAACTTCATAGTATTGTTCCTGTGGGTAAAGATCCCCATGATTATGAACCTTTACCTGAAGATGTACAAAAATCGACCGATGCCGATGTCATTTTTTATAATGGCTTAAACTTAGAAACAGGTGGCAATGCTTGGTTTAATAAATTAGTCGAAAATGCCAACAAGGTAGAAGACGAAGACTATTTCACAGCAAGTAACGGTGTCGAAGCCCTGTATCTAGAAGGTGGCGAAGACAAAGGAAAAGAAGATCCTCACGCTTGGCTGAATCTAGAAAATGGCATGATTTATGCGGAAAATATTGCCAAAATATTGGAAGAAAAAGATCCTGATAATGCCGAAAGCTATAAAGAAAATCTAGAAAGTTATTTGGATAAATTATCCGCTTTAGACCAAGAAGCCAAGGATAAATTTGATTCGATTCCTGATGAACGTAAATTGATTGTTACCAGTGAAGGGTGCTTCAAGTATTTCTCAAAAGCTTACGGCGT